>NZ_WXWO01000027.1:0-49476 GCF_009904845.1 Vibrio sp. V38_P2S17PM301
TCTACAATGTGTACTCACTTAACAGCAGTATCATCGAAGTGAGCTACTTTTTTGCCATATCTCCTATTATTATTTGGCTTATATCCATCGTTATCATAGGGAATTTTTCTTTGCTTTCTAAAAGGAAAATAAGCCTTTCTGACCTAGGAAAAAAAACGTTGGGTGTGTATATGCCATTGGGAGCTTTAATCATCTCCGTACTCATGGGGTACTACTTAAAACCAGCGATGGTTAATTATTTAATTGACCACGGATATCAGTTGAAAGAGACAATTAGAGCTTCTGCTCCTTGGCGACCAGATACTGATATCTACGTGCTTGAAAAGAAAAATACAGGCCTTTGACAAATTGCCACAGCTCACTAAAGCAATTAAGCAATTAAGCAATTAAGCAATTAAGCAATTAAGCAATTAAGCAATTTGAAAGGTTAGCTCAATGACCAGTTTTATTCGCATACTCCGATTTTCTCTCTCTGTAGGCATCATCGTTATCTCCACTATTTTTCTTGTTAAGAACTTTAGTACGTTGTTTGACGAAGATGCAAACTATGTAGTGATACGCGGATTCATCTCACTGTGGGCTATGTTTGGTGTGTTTTTTCTTGGCATCTCAGCATTGTCCATGTCGATAGTGACGAAAGGCAGTTGGCGTCAATCTCATTTCAACCGTATTTATGTAAGTTCGATACTAATTAATGCAGCTGTATTATCACCAGCATTAGCTGGCGTTTTGAAGTACCAATTGGAAAGTAAAGCACATGGTTATGTACAGTGTGAAGACCTTTCCCGCTCATCACGCCGCTACTCTAGTGCAACCTACGCAACAACAGCAGATGAATGCCAAGAATTGGCGAAGCTCAAGCAAAAACACAACGAGTAAAAGTACACGAAGCCATGGTTAATTAATGGTTGACAAAATACTGTTTGTTATTGGATCTGCAGTCATAGTGACCATCATTCCTTTTGGAATGTATGAAATGGCTGAAAGTCTATACGCGAGTGTCTTTTTGACAAAAAATGAAGTCGAAGTTAGCTATATTTTCGGCGTGCTTCCCTTGCTCACCTCAATATGGCTACTTGCACTGTTGGGATTAATTAGCCTTCCAATTAGGAAGAAAATCAACTTATCTAGTAAAACTAAAAAAATCATAGGCACCTACATCCCTATCTACACGGCTCTATTCGGAGTCGTGATAGCCATAATTGGCAAACCATTGATCGTCGAAAACTTACTGAGCCACGGATATGTACTTGAACGTACGGTCGATATAAAAACAACATTCCAGTGGGTGCTTGATAAAGAAGTTTATGTATATAGGGGCAATAATAAAGCGGATCCAAAAACATAATGATTAGGCCTACCTAGCCAAACCTGGCCTATATCAACATAACACATTGATTTTAAATTAAATTTACATCCTAAAATCAACCCTAGACTTACCTAAGGATTAAATTATAAAATCGTTGTTGAATAAAACCTTAGAGTATAGACTCTAAAAAATCATATTGAGTCAGAACGGTTTTTATGAAAATTCGTCCATTAGCAGTGCTCGCCGGAGGCTTGTGGCTGGCCAGTTCGTCTGCGTTTGCCGCAGCCATCAGCTTTGATCAGGCCTGGCAACTTCTTCAGCAGGAAAACAATTCGCTTGCCGCGCAGCGCTCCAATGTTGAGCGCTACCAGAATCTACAAAACGCAACCGGAAACCTGAATCTACCTCAAATCACGTTGGGTGCGAACTACACGGTACTTGATGATGACATTAAAGTCTCTGGCAAACAGTTGTTTGACAGCACAGGTGAGAGCATTAATGTGCCGCCGACGCTGGCCCCCATATTAGGCCCTATCCTATCGGACTTAGGGTCCGTCACATCGACGATCACTGAACGAGAGATTTTCACCTCTTCTATCCGGGCGATCTGGCCAATTTTTACGGGTGGACGCATCTCAGCCGCACAATCTGCTGCAGAAGGTCGGAAAGAAGAAGCACAAAGTGAACTGAAGATGGAAACTCAGGCCCGCTATGAAGACCTGAGCAAATACTATTTTAGCGTTCTGCTGGCCAAAGATGTGCTCGACACACGCTTAGCTGTAGAGAAAGGGCTGACGCGACACAGAGACAATGCGCTTAAACTGGAACAACAAGGCCAAATCGCTCACGTTGAAAGACTTCAAGCTGAAGCCTCGTTAGACAAAGCGACGGTAGAGCGTAAAAAGGCACAAAAAAATCTCGATATCGCCCAGGCAGCGCTAACTCAAATCCTCAATCAGGACGACATCGTCGAGCCAAGTGGCGCATTGTTTATCAACGACAACTTACCCCCACTGAACGCGTTTGTGGATCAAACCCTAAATACCTACCCGGGGCTTTCCTTACTGGATGCCAAAGAGAAGCAAGCCAGCAGCCTGATCAAAGCGGAAAAAGGGAAGTACTACCCTGAGGTCTACCTGTACGGTGATTACAACTTATATGAAGATGACTCGCTTGCCAGTCAATTAAAACCGGATTGGCTGGTCGGTGTTGGTGTCAGTATTCCTCTGATTGAATCTTCTGGCCGGAGTGAACAAGTAAAAGCGGCTAATAACGCGGTCTCTCAGGTTCGCTACCTTAAAGCTCAGGCTCAGCAGGATCTTAAAGTGTTGGTGAAAAAAACGTACCTGGAGGCTGAACAAGCTCAAGAAGAAGTCAAAGGTCTGAACTCCAGTATCCAACTGGCTCAGGAAAACCTCAAACTGCGCCAGAAAGCTTTCTCACAAGGGTTGTCGACCTCACTCGATGTGGTCGACGCCGAGCTATACCTTGCGAGTGTACGAACTCAGCAGTCTGCCGCCAGCTTCAATTATTTGTTATCCCTTACCCGGTTGCTGGCGTTATCAAGCGAAATGAACGCGTTCGACCATTACCAACAATCCGCAATTCAGCCAAGTCAAATGAATCAATAGGTGGAAAATGAAACTCGTAAAACCGACTATTATTGCCGTCTCCGCCATCGCTCTGACTGCGTGGATTGGCTACAGTTTTTATCAGGCGTACCAACCCGAGCCTGTACGCCTTCAGGGACAAATTGAATCGCAGCAGTACAGCATTTCCTCCAAAGTTGCTGGCCGTATTGATCAGGTTCTGGTTCGTAAAGGAGATGAGATTAAACAAGGTCAGTTGATCTTCACCATCCACAGCCCAGAGATTGAAGCCAAGCTCGAACAAGCCGTGGCGGGCCAGAGAGCCGCTGGCGCTCTGGCGGAAGAAGCAGAAAACGGCACGCGCGAACAACAGATTCGTGCCGCGCAGGATCAGTGGCAAAAAGCCAAAGCCGCGGCGCTGCTGGCTGAGAAGACCTACCTGCGAATCAACAACTTGTATAAAGAAGGCGTCGTGGCGGAACAAAAACGCGATGAGGCCCTCACGCAGTGGCAAGCAGCCAAATACACAGAGAGTGCTGCGCTGCAAATGTACAATCTGGCTAAAGAAGGCGCGCGAGAAGAGATCAAAACTGCTGCCGCCGAAAAAGCCAAAGCCGCTGCTGGCGCCGTGGCTGAAGTACAGGCCATTGCTGAAGACACCAAAATTGCCAGTTGGTTTGATGGTGAGGTATCGCAAGTTTTGCTGCGTAGTGGCGAACTTGCACCACAGGGATTCCCTGTAGTGACGGTTATTGATACACAAGATTCATGGGCCGTGTTGAATGTGCGAGAAGATCAACTGAAGCATTTTGAAAAAGGCGCTGAATTCACCGCTTATTTGCCGGCGCTGGATAAAGAACTCACCTTTAAGGTCAGCCACATTGCCGCGATGGGCGACTTTGCAACCTGGCGTTCCACCGACGCTTCCCAGGGTTTTGACCTGCGTACTTTTGAAGTAGAAGCCCGGCCGATCACGCCAGTGAAAAATCTGCGCATGGGCATGAGTGTCGTGGTAAATCTGTAAGATGAATCTACACATTCCCTCTCAACGGCAACTGCTCAGACGGGATAAATGGCTACTCTCTTGCCTGACCTGGGTGCCGGTCATGCTGGCAATCATGCTATGGTGGATTTTCTCTCATGGCATTGCCCGAGATTTGCCGATTGGTGTGGTTGACCTTTCACACAGCTCACTGTCCCGTACACTCAATCGAGACTATGACGCGACGTCTGCCATGAGCGTTGATTATCAGTTTCAGGATGTCGCTCAGGCACGTCAGGCCTTAATTCAGGGCGATGTGTACGCTTACGTCATCATCCCGGCCAATTTTGACAAAGACATATACCGCGGCATGCCACCCCAGGTTTCTGTTTTTTATAACAGCCAGTTCATTTTAGTCGGCAAGCTGATCAAATCCTCGGTTGCTGCCGCTCAGGGCACATTCAACGCTAAAGTTGATGTGATGCGCAATCTGGCTAAAGGCAACACCACCACACTCAGTGCAATGGGTCAGGCATTGCCGGTGCGTACTCAGATCACTGCCCTGTTCAATAAAAACTCAAACTATGCCCAGTTTCTGATCAGCGCCATTGTGCCCGCGTTGTGGCAAATCAGTATGGTGGCCAGCACCATACTGATCCTTGCTGCCAACCAGCATGCGGTCGCCCTGACCACGTGGCTGAGTGAGCGGCCGCTTGCGACTATCGCCAGAACTCTGGCCGGCTATGTCCCGCTCTTTCTGGCTCAAGGCGTGGCTTTTCTCATCTGGTTCTATCAACTGATTGAATGGCCGATGCATGGCAGCCTGAGTGCCTTGATTCTGGCACAACTTGTGACCGTGATAGCTTGTATGATCATGGGAAGCTTCTTTTTCTTCATGACGCTGGACGCTGCCCGGGCACTGAGTCTTGGCGGCGCGTTTACCGCTCCTGGCCTGGCATTTATGGGTATTACCTTTCCGGCAACCGACATGAACAGCCTCGCTCAGTTCTGGCGCAGTCTGCTGCCCATCAGTCACTATATTGAAGTTCAAGTAGCACAGGTGAGTTATGGCGCCGACGTACTTACGTCTCTTTACCACCTATTGCCTATGGCGGGATACGTCGTACCGCTCGGGCTGACTTTGCTGTTCGTTCGCAAACATCTCGCGAAAGCGCGCCAGGAGGAAGTGTCTGTATGAGTTTCTTTGAACTGGTGAAAGCCGAATGCAAAGCTTTGTTTACGAACCCTGCCGTCGTTCTGACGATATTTGGCGGGCTGGTCTTTTATTCGTTTCTCTATCCACTTCCCTATGCCAAACAGGTACCTCAGCAACAACGGATCAGTATCGTTAACCTGGATAAGAGTCAGACGAGCTACCAACTAGAACGCATGGTAGACGCCACATCACAAGTTGAGGTTGTCCAGCGTGATGACTCCATCGCCAGTGCCAAACAAGCATTTCTAGAGGGCAAGGTCAGCGGCATATTGGTGATACCGGAACATTTTTATCGCGATCTGCTGCTTGGAACCAGTCCAACGCTCGCCTACACTGGTGATGCGTCCTACTTCCTGGTGTATGGCACCATCGTCGAGGGTCTGGCCGAAGCTGGCGGCACCCTGTCTGCACAGGCGAAGGTGTCGAGGCTGGTATTAGAGGGCGAGCCGTTGTCGCTGGCCAGTCAACAGTATGCACCGGTCAAGCTCAACATGAAGCCGACTTTTAACCCACGCGGCGGTTATGTGGATTACGTGGTGCCCGCGGTGTTTGTCCTGATCCTACAACAAACTCTGGCCATGGCTTCTGGCCTGATGGGGGGAACACAGAAATACGGTCACGGATACTGGAACCGGGTGTCTGCCCCCATGTTGATCACCGCCAGAACCTTAGTGCTGACCATCATCTACTACGTCATGAGCATGTATTATTTTGGTGCCAGCTTTACGATGCACGGTATCAGCCAACTTGCTCAAGCCAGCCAACTGCTGGCTCTGCTGCTGCCCTTCTTGTTATCGACCATCTTTATCGGTATCTGGCTCGGCGCAGTGACACCTCGGCGCGAACTGGTGACTGTGGTCGTCCTGATCAGTTCAATGCCACTGGTGTTTGCCGCTGGGTTTATCTGGCCGGTTGAAGCGATTCCGGCTCCGATTGTCTGGGTATCGCACCTGTTTCCAAGTACCGTCGCGATTCAGGGTTACCTCAAACTTAACCAGATGGGCGCGAGTTGGCATCAGGTTGCCAGTGAATACACACAACTGTGGGCGCTGACACTTGCGTGGGGCGCCATTGCGCTGATCAGTTATCGAAAGAGTCAAAAACAATGGGTCTGTTGACACAACAATGTCAGACCCTACTCATCGTTCGGTGAGTTTTGAGTCATATCTGAGAATCGGGTCTCTATTGAGGCCCGATTGTGGTTTAAGATGGCAGATGAACCTATAAGATATCGACATCCAATCCAACACGCGCGCCCATATGCAACCTAACACCCACCGCAAACCTGAAATTAAGATACGTTCGTTTCTGGCGATCATCTTAGTCCCTCTGCTGATTGTTATCCCAACAGCGGTCTATCTGGCGGTCTCTGGCGTGCAACGTGATTTGCGTACAATTGCTGACGCATACACTCACAGGATTGACGAAGTCATTACTGAACTGAGAGATGAAAACCGTCGGGCCATACAGCACGCTGACCGCTGCGAAGCGATTCGGGAAGAACTGTTGTTTGAGAGCATACTGCGTGAGTTGATCATCGTAAAAAACGGGGTGGCAGTCTGCTCATCAAAACGGGGAGAAATCGATCATAACCTCACCGACTTCATTCATCGTGACGGCGTCACCTCTGGCGAGTATCTAATTGACCTGAGTAAAGACCCGGCGCAGCGTACTTTGATCGTGGTTGATACACTGCCCGGCGATAAGTTCTCCGGCGCTTTTTCCATCGTTGAGCGCGGCTACTTAGTCGATCGCATCGGTCGGGTAGAAAATGACAAACTCAGTTATATTCGGGCGCGTTTTGGGGAACGTACCTACCCCGCCGGACAGTCGTTTCATTCAGAGTCACTGCACCTGATATATCCTTCAAAGAAATATGATTACTCATTGCTGGTTGAAGCCAAGCGCGAATTCATTCTCCGGGAGCTCCTCTACTTTATCGCCAGTGGTATCCCGGTCTCTCTGATGATCTCTGCTCTGTTTCTCGTCACCACACGCTATCTGCGTAATCGTGAATCTCTGCTGGATGATTTGAAAAAGGGATTAAAACGTAGCGAGTTGTTTCTGGTGTATCAACCGATCATCGACGCCAGCCAGAATAAAGTGACCAAGCTGGAAGCCCTCGTCCGCTGGAAACATCCTACTCTCGGGTTGATCGGCCCGGACACCTTTATCTCCATTGCTGAATACCATAACCTGGTGGATGAGATCACTGATTTCGCTCTTGAACGTGCGTTAACTGAATTGACCGAGTTACCGCTGAGCAAAGGCATTCAGGTGGCGATCAATATTCCGCCGTCTTACCTGCATAACCCGGATAATATTGATGCTCTGATTTATTACAACAGCGAGTTCAAGCAGCAGGGATACGAGCTTTGTGTTGAAATTACCGAACGTCAGATGCTCGATGAGCTCAGCCGGAACGAAGTAAATAACCTTCACCACCAAGGTTTGTCCATTGCAATTGATGACTTTGGTACCGGGCACACCTCCCTGTCAGTGCTGAAAGACATACGTTTCAGTTTTCTGAAAATCGACAAGTGTTTTATTGACACAATTGGCATTGATACCGTCAACGCCATGGTGCTGACCACCATCATTGATTTGGGGCACAAACTGGGGGTACGGCTGATTGCCGAAGGAATAGAAACGCAAGCGCAGGCCGATTACCTCAAAGCGCAGAAGGTGCACTTCCTACAGGGCTTTTACTTTGCCAAACCAATAGCGGCGCCCGAACTATCGGCCTGTATTACGGATATCGATCAACGCACGTGAATCCGAGCTGTCCGATCAAAAGCCGCGTTTTTTCCAGAACTGGCCTTCGTCTCTCGCTACCAGATGGAACGTTTTCTCAGCGATGGTTCTACCGTTAAGTTCAATACGCATTTGCCATTGGCCCAGTTTGTCATTCACTGGAGCCCAAATAGCATCGCCAAGATAGAAGTCCCAGTCGTTGCTGCCGACATGCTCTTCACCCTCAAAAGGCGCCAGCGGATCCCCTTTCTTACTCAAAATACCCGGGTGGTCAATACAGTAATGAATGACG
This sequence comes from Vibrio sp. V38_P2S17PM301, assembly GCF_009904845.1. Taxonomy (NCBI): domain Bacteria; kingdom Pseudomonadati; phylum Pseudomonadota; class Gammaproteobacteria; order Vibrionales; family Vibrionaceae; genus Vibrio; species Vibrio sp. V38_P2S17PM301. Next base: position 8,143 of record NZ_WXWO01000027.1, read on the forward strand.
GCCCCTTTGGCTTTTTTGATGTTGACGATAAACCCGAACTCGACATCAATGTCTGCTGGTACGTGCGTCGTAAACTCTTGAATTTTAGGAAGGTGCTTAGATTTTGAATCCCATGTGGAATAAATTCCGTAAGACGTCATTTCAATTATCGGGGATCGCTTTGCCACGCCTGCCACCTTTTTCGCATTTCTTTAATAGTGTGTTCATCAACACCGTGGATATTCTGATATTCGCCATCACACTCGATCACTTCCAGACGCGCACCATAAACTTGCGCCATTTTCTGATAGACCCGCATTTCCCAGCGCCGGATAAATGTATTGGCGACCACAACATCCTGACCGGCAGCTAGACAACGTTTGGTTTGGGCCTGGCACCAATGGTGAGCTCGCGCAATATGATCAGCATCATAGTGATACTCCCCTTCGTCATTGAGGAAATACATGTCGGCTTCGAAATGATGGGCATTCATGGTTTTTGCTAAGGTCGATTTCCCCGACCCTGGAAGCCCACGAACTAATGTCAGTGTTGGTGCCATTTGCTGTCCAGACTTAAGATCAAGAGGCGATATTAAGGAAAAATGCGTCAATTGGCTATCGACATCTCAAATTGATTAGGTTAACTTTGGAAGTATAGACGTCCAGAAAGACAAGCTTAGGGAGAAAGCTGTGCCGATCAAGATCCCCGATCAATTACCTGCTACGGATATTTTGCGCAACGAGAATATCTTTATTATGGCGGAATCACGTGCATCCACTCAGGAGATTCGTCCACTTAAGGTGCTGATCCTGAACTTGATGCCAAAGAAGATTGAGACCGAAACCCAATTCCTGCGTCTGTTGTCCAACTCCCCACTTCAGGTGGATGTTGAGTTGCTGAGAATCGATGATCGTCCAAGTAAAAACACACCAACGGAACATCTGGACACCTTCTATCGTCAGTTTGAAACCATTAAGAATCGCAATTTCGATGGTCTTATCATTACAGGCGCCCCGCTAGGTTTGGTTCAGTTTGAAGATGTTCTCTACTGGGAGCACCTTCAGACCATTATGGCATGGGCCAAAGCGCATGTGACATCAACCCTTTATGTCTGCTGGGCGGCTCAGGCAGGGCTAAAACTTCTGTACGACTTGCCCAAACGTACGCGTAAAGAGAAGTTGTCTGGTGTTTACCATCATGAGATTCACGATCCACACCATCCGGTTCTGCGCGGCTTTGATGATACATTTTTAGCACCACACTCCCGCTACGCTGATTTCTCACCGGAATTTCTCAATGAACATACCGATCTGGACATTCTGGCCACGTCCGATATTGCCGGTGTTTATCTCGCCTCCACGAAAGACAAGCGCAATGTGTTTGTCACCGGGCACCCTGAATACGATGCCATGACACTGCACAACGAGTACATCCGCGATTTAGGTGAAGGCATGGAACCGGCGATCCCAATCAACTACTACCCAAACAACAACCCGGACAATAAGCCAATTGCCAGTTGGCGCAGTCACGGGCATTTGTTGTTCTCTAACTGGCTGAACTACTGCGTTTATCAACAAACACCGTACGATCTTGAACATTTCAGCGAAGACAAGTTTACTCGGGACGAGAACTGACGGTTGGGATTGGTTACACCGCCAGCAACTGGCGGTGCAATCTCATGTATATTGCCAGACAGATCGCATTGTCATGCTCCGGAATACTGAAATCCGTCACTCTGACTTATCATACGAGGGTGATTTCAAAGGAGTGAACCATGCGGCTTTGTTTTGTGGCCTGTCTGTTGCTGACCCTCACGGGGTGCATATCGGTATCGGACAACCAACAGACAGAATTTAAACCTAACCCTGTTGATATGTCAGAATCAAGAATAGCCCTAGGGCTGGGTTATCTGGATCAGGGCAACATGCCCCGTGCCCGTGAGAATCTGGAACAGGCTCTCAAGCACGCTCCCGACTACTATCGCGCCCAACTGTCCATGGCCTACTACTACGAAGCCGTAGGTGAAGCAGAATCGGCCGCAGCGCAGTATCGTCAGGCACTCAAACAGCACCCTCACAATGGCAACGTTTTGAATAATTACGGCACGTTTTTGTGTAAGCATGGTAAATACAACCTGGCAGATATTTACTTCAATAAAGCCATCCACCAGCCGGACTATTACCAGGTCGCGTCTTCTTATGAAAATGCCGCGTTTTGCGCCTTAAAGTCAGGCGATAAAGCACAAGCCAAAAACTATTTCCAGCAGGCCGTCGATCACAACCCAAACCGGATTCGTGCGCTATTCCAGTTAACCCAGTTGGATATCGATCAAAAAGACTATACCAATGCCAGACAACGCCTGTTGCAGTTTCAGGAAAAATGGGGCGTGCATCGCGCCTCATTGGAAATGCTGATAAAAGTCGAAGAAAAAGCGGGCAACACCCAAATGAAGAACAGCTACCAAAATCAACTGCTGGCTCTAAGCCATTAAAAAAGCGAGCCGCAGCTCGCTTGCATTATCTTTGCTTGGCTTTAAACCAACGCGCTCTTTGCTCCGGCGTTTGAAACGTCCAGGCGATAAAGCGACTGATTTTCTGTCCCTGACTCATTTCATAAACCCGTGCTTCTGCCGCGCCAGCTTTCTCCAGATTTTTTCTCATCCAGCGAACGTTCTCTTTTTTTGAGAGCAAACTGGTAAACCACAATACCTGAGCGCCAAAGTCACGGCTCTCAAACGCCATGTTCTTAATAAACGACGCTTCGCCACCCGGACACCAGAGTTCAGCTTTCTGACCACCAAAATTCAATACGGTGTTGGCATCCTTGGCCGGTTTTGCAAATTGATGGGACTGGCCTCGCTTTGCCCGGTTTTCATTCAGATTACGTAATTTCCGCTGTGTCCCTTGCTCCGCTTCCGCCAATGATTTGTGAAACGGCGGATTGCAGGTGGTAATGTCGTAATATTCACCCGGTTGGATGATACCTTGAAACGTAAAACGACTCTGTTCCTGAAGCCGACATGTCACTAAGCCAGAAAGAGAACGATTGTTAGCTACGATCTGATTGGCATTTTTGACCGATACCGGATCAACGTCACTGCCTACATAACGCCATCCATACGCAACAGAAGCCACAATCGGATATATGCAGTTCGCCCCTACACCGATATCCAACGCCTGAATCTGGTTGTGCTTTAATCCTGGACATTCGTTGCTCATCAGTTCGGCAGCGCGATGAATGTAATCAGCCCGCCCGGGAATCGGTGGACACAAATAGCCTTGAGGAATATCCCACGCCTGAACACCATAATAGTGTGCCAAAAGTGCCTTGTTCAGACATTTCACGGCCGTCGGATCCGAAAAATCGATACTTTGCTCACCTTTTGGATTTTTGACCACGTGAGCTTTCAGCTCCGGCAGCGCTCTAACCAGTTCCAGAAATGGATAACGTCCCCGGTGCGGGTTGTTGGCGTGTAAGCCCGCTTTTCCTTTTATCGTTTTAAATACCATGCAGCTTTGGGATTCGGCCTGTGTCTTTCCTTGGGCGACTGCACGCTGTAACGATCGGTTATTTTTTTTAGTCATATTGGTTTACTGGTTTTTCAGTTCCTGATAAATCATGAACAAGCGGGCATCAAGTTCGAGTTGGTGGTAATCCGGCTCCATATGACAACAAAGTTGATAAAATGCTTTGTTGTGCTCTTTTTCTTTAAGATGGGCCAACTCATGAACCACCAACATCTTCAACAGGGGTTCTGGTGCATCTTTGAAGATACTGGCAATACGTATTTCATTCTTCGAACGAATTTTTCCACCATGCACTCGTGAAGCATAGGTATGAAGTCCCAGAGCATTGTTAATGAGATGAATTTTGCTGTCGTAAATGACTTTGCTCAATGGGGCCGTTTTCTTCATAAAACGATTTTTGAGCGCCATCGTGTAATCAAACAGGGCTTTCTCACTCTTGATAGTGTGTTTTTCTGGGTAGCGATGCTCGAACCAGCGCACTAACTTACCGGATGTCACCAAAGACGCTACTTGCTCAACAATGTGCTGCGGGTACCCGTGCACGTAACGAAGTGAAGAATGCATGACTCACCAACTCTGCCATCATGTCCTGAAATGAAAGGCGGCAAGTGTATCAGATATGCACGGCCGTGTTGACAACTGAAATGGCCAGCGAGCGCTTTTGTCTCGGGTCGGTTTTCGCTACACTAGCCTGCTAAATTTTCGAAAACCCGTACTGCTATGAAACGTGTTGTTCTGTACGTCAAAGACAAATGCCCACACTGCAAAGATGCTCAACGTTATCTGGAATCAAAAAACATTCCGTATCGTCTTTGCAATGCAAAAATGCAGCGTGGCCGCAAAGAGCTGGATGCCATCGGCGCCCGTTCTCTGCCGGTACTTAGAATTGGCGATCGTATTATGATTGGTTGGAACCCTGCCAACTTCGAAAAAATGTACCGCTCCAAATAGCGAGCGGTTAAAACGACAAAAGCCCCGAGAATATCGGGGCTTTGGTATTTTACATGTCAGTAAAGAAAGACTTACTGTTCAACCGTGTACTCAAATTCTGGTACGTACACATCAACACGGCGGTTCTTAGCGCGGCCTTCTCTGGTCGAGTTATCTGCAACCGGATTGCTCTCCCCTTCACCGCGGGCAGAGATGCGATTAGCCGAGATACCACGCTTCATCAGATCATTTTTAACAGATTGCGCGCGTTTCTCTGAGATCATCTGGTTATACTTTTCCGTACCGGAAGAGTCGGTATGCCCCACGATTTCGACATTGGCTTGAGGATACTTGTTGAGGAAATCCACCAGCTCACCCAAGTGCTGTTCACTTTCAGGTTTTAGCTCGGTGCTGTTGAGCGCGAACAGACCTGAACCCAGTAGCGACGCTTCGTAAGTTTTGGTCATAACCACAGGCTCTTCGACAACCATCTCCTCTTCCACCATCATCACCGGCTCTTCTTCGGCACCAAACTTGAATGCCACACCCAGTGTTGCAGAATTGGCTTCTGCGCGAACGATATCATTGTTGATGTCTGTCAGTACCTGGTACTCCAGACGGACCGCAACTTTCTTGTGTGGGTCAAGTTGCAGACCGACCGCACCCAGATAAGAGGCGTCGTTTTCGTCACCATAGTCGACGTACGCACCTCCAAACTTGCCGTAGACAGAGAACGAGTCGGTTAAATAGAGGTTGAGTTTCGGTGCCAGAGTGAACGCCTGAACGGAATCGTCGTCAAGACCAGCAGCATCAAACTTACCTAAGTGATCGTAGCCAGCTTCAAGTGACAGAAAATCCCAGAACTGGTAACCACCAAAGACACCCAGAGTCACATCTTCGTCATCACATGCGGATGTAGAAGTACATGCGTCATCCAGCCAAGATTTACCTGCTTTAGCACCGAGATAGAACTCAGCCATTGCAGACGTTGACGCCAATAACATTGACGCTGAAATTAGTGCAGCGAGCTTTTTCATTGTCATTCCTTAGTCTGTTTTTCTAATTACATTCCAGCTACGCACTTTTACCACTGCGCAACCTTATGAACATAGATTGGAACAAACAAAAGTCAAACCAGACAAAGCGGAAACAAATTGAATTTATTAAAATTAATGAAACAAATTGTGTACCGTTCCAAAAAACTCGAAAAATAATGAGAACTTTCTTGATTTTTGGCTGTCTCCCGACTCTGTACCCAAGAATCACACATAGCGCTTGATGAATTCGATGAAAGTACGGTCCGCTTTCGACAAATATCCGTCTTTACGCCAGGCTAAAGCTAAATCGAGCATAACGGGCTGTTGAAAGGAAATACCAACCACATCCTTTTCGTGCTGAGTCACCAGCTCCAGCAATGCCGTAATCGCGAATTCGTTCTTTACAATACTGAGTATCATCGGCAACAAATTGGTTTCAAACGAAAATTTCATGCTCAGCCCATATTTCTCACACACAGCATCAATGAAGTCCCGGTGAAAGTAGCCCGGTTTGAACATCACTAACTCGTGCTCAAAAAATTCGTCAAAGGTAAGCGATGCTCGCTCCGCCAATGGATGATCTCGACCCACCACTGCGACCATTTCCGACGTCAGCAGATGGTCCGTTTCCAGATCGTCCGGCACATCCGCATTATTGATCACGCCGATATCCAGCTCACCGTCCAGAAGCATCTGACGTATTGATTGTGTTCCGGCATCGATCAAGGTCAGTTTCAGGTTCGGGTAATGACTTTTGAACGCCATAACAATCTCAGGAAAAAAGTACGACCCCATCATACTTGGCGCCCCCAACCTGACCTCTCCTTTTTCCAGACCGATCAGTTCATCCATGGCCAGTTTAGCGTCATCGAATTGTTGCAGGATGCGCTTGGCATGTTCATAGAGCACCTTCCCTTCGTAGGTCAACTCAACCTTACGGTCTTGCCGACGAAACAGCTCCACGCCTAATTGAGCTTCAAACTTGCGAATGGAGATACTCAGTGCAGGCTGAGCTATGTGCAGGGCTTTCGCCGCCATGGTGAAATGTCCGTGGTCAGCGACAGCGACAAAATGTTTCAGTTGGCGACTGTCCATAGTGAATATAAAAAATATATCATTGTGATATTTTTAATATATTTAATTAATCCAGAAGTAAATGATAACTTAATCACGTTTTCTACGTGAGGTGATGAGTCATTTTATGATCGAATTAGGCAGCCGTGAATACCGCCATGTTGTCTTGAGCCTGGCTCTGGGTTCGTTTCTGGTTTTTTGTAACTTATATGTTTTTCAGCCAATGCTGCCCTACATGGCGGTCGAGTTTGGCGTCAGCGAAACGCAAGTCAACTGGATATTTGCTGCCTCAACGTTGGCACTGTCGCTGTTTCTGGTTCCCTGGGCTATCAGTTCCGAATCGTTCGGGCGCCGGCGTATAATGCTACTCGGGCTGTTTGCCATGCCGTTAATTGGCGTTCTGATGGTGTTCACAGACAGCCTATGGTTACTGGCCATGACTCGTGCGCTGATGGGAGTTGCGCTGGCAGCTTTTGCGTCCGTCGCAGTGGCCTATATGGTCGAAGAGTTGTCGCCGGCCGCGTTCAGTCAGGCGATTGGTGGCTATATTGCGGCTAACTCTCTGGGTGGTATATGTGGACGGATCGCAGGCGGAATGATCACAGAAGCATTTGGCTGGCATGAAGCGGTGTTGGCCATGGCAGCCTTCAGTTTTGTCGGCGCCGTTGCAGTCTGGTCATTGTTACCCACTCAGCAACATTTCACGCCCACTCGTGGTCTGTTTTTTCATCATAACCGTGCCTTGGTTAAACATCTCTCTAACCGTACCATCTGGCTTGCCATGTTGATTGGCGGTGCCAATTTCGCGTTGTTTGTCAACCTGTACTCTGTGATGGGCTTTCGCCTGGTCAGTGAACCACATAATCTGCCTATTGGCTTGGCCTCGTTGATATTTGTCTGTTATCTATCCGGAACCATCAGCTCTAAACTGACCGGGCAATGGACTAAACGCCGCCAGCCCATTCCCGGGATGGTGACAGGCAGTATTCTCAGCATGATTGGCATGTGGCTGGCGCTGGTCGATCAACTGCCCTTTATGTTGTTAGGTCTAATCCTGATCAGCTTTGGCGCGTTCTTCACCCATACGCTGGCTTACGCCTGGGTGAGCCAGAAAGCCACGCAAGCAAAAGCGACCGCAACGGCCCTGTATCTGGTGCACTATTATGTTGGTGGCAGTTTGGGCGGGTTCTTCCTGATTTATTGCTGGCAGCATGGTGGCTGGTTGAGCGTGTCTCTGGGAGGAATGCTGCTGTACGTCTGTATTTTTTCGCTCTGTTATGCGTTATCCAAGCGCCAATCGGCTGGTGAACAAAACCAACACCAAGTGACGGCGTAATCTGGTACACTCAGCCGCTTGTTCAACTCAAATACGTGTAGTCATGTCAGAACTCCAATCAGCCGACAGCAATGCAATAGCTCAGCAGGTCGAGCAGTGGTTAACAGAGGTGGTGATCGGGTTAAACTTATGTCCGTTTGCCGCCAAACCTCAACGCAACAAGCAAATCAAGATCTTCGTCAGCTCAGCAAGCCAGGATGAAGACCTGCTACAGGATATCCTTGACCAGATCATTGAGCTGGACGAAACCGAACCCGACGCGCTGGAAACAACCTTGGTCGTCGCGCCACACATGCTTGCAGACTTCTTTGAGTACAACTTATTTATTGATTGGGTCGAGGCACTGATTCGCCAACATGACCGCGAAGGCGTTTACCAGGTCGCGACCTTCCATCCTGACTACTGCTTCGCCGGAACAGCATCAGACGATGCCGAAAACCTGACTAACCGTTCCCCTTATCCAATCTTTCACCTGATTCGCGAGGAGAGCATGGAACGAGTTCTGAAACACTACCCCAACCCGGAAGCCATTCCGGATACCAATATCGCCCGGGTACAAAACTTAACCGAAGCGGAACGCAAACGGCTCTTCCCGTACCTATTTGGCTCTCTGAGATAGCCGCAAGACAGGGGGTCTGGTAAGATTGGCCCATCATTTTGACCACAATGGACCGGGATAATGCACTTATCTAAACTGACCCAAGACATTTTTGATCACCTCTACCGTGACATCACCGAATTCAGAAGTACTTTTGATCTTCCGGTGGCAGCACCTGACAGCCTGGATGAGAAGGCGGATACGCTGCATACATCTTTAGCAATTGAAGAGCTGACGGAACTGGCTGAGGCTGACAACAAAACAGAGCAAGCAGACGCGATCGTCGACAGTGTCTACGTGCTGATGGGACGTCTGGTGCACCTTGGGCACGATAAAGTTGAGGATAACCTGGCAATCAGCTACCTGATTGATTTGTTACTGAACGTGGCTGTTAATCGTGGTATCGAGTTCCTTCCATGTTGGGATGAAGTTCACTCAAGCAACATGAGTAAAGTGTGCCGCAATGAACAAGAATACACCGACACAGAAGTTCACTACGCTGAGCAAGGCATTAAACTGATGGCGGTCCAAAAAGGCGACTACATCATCGCGAAGTGTGCGGAAGACTTTGTTTCCGACGCCAAAACCATTCGTCAGGGAAAAGTGCTGAAATCGGTGTACTACCGCCCTGCTGATCTGGCGCCACTCACTCGCTAAATACGGCAATCAGCCTGTCAATAACATGCCGACCCAATGGTTGGCATGTTACGTTTTAAAAGCAAAAAAAAGCCACCTCAGGGAGACCAAGGCGGCTAGCAATACGTGTCTGTGAGACACAAGCCTAACAAGAACGAGAATGTATCCCTTTCACTAATGCCAAGCGCGTGCCAACTTTTACAAAAACATAACCAATTGATTTATAATGATTTTATTTTTCACCACAATGAATCTTATCGTGCGATTGCTCTAATCTGGTGCTCTTTGCACAAATCTTGTTAACGATTCAGTCGAAGATCAGATACGGCTGCCCTTCCAGGTCAAGCATTTTTACCCGGGTTTTAAACACATCCGAAAGGCGTTGCGGGTTAAGCACCTCTTTTGCCGTACCGACACTTTGCAAAACGCCCTTGTCGAGCAAAATCGCTTTATCAGCCAACCGTAACGTCCGGTTAAGATCATGATTCGCCATTACGACACAAATGCCCTGTTGCGCCACTTCACGAATCAACTGATACAATAATGCTTCCTGACCAATGTCGAGCGGTGCCGCTGGCTCATCAAGAAACAACGCCTTAGCATTAGGGTTCAATGAAGGCCACACTTGCAGGCAAATCGCGGCCAACCTGACTCTCTGCCATTCTCCGCCTGACAACTGATTTATTGAGCGATGCAGTTTATCCCTGATGTCGACCAACTGGGTTAAATGCGCGATGACCTCACCAATGGTTTCTTGTGTTGCACAGGTATGTTCAGGAACCGACAAAGCCAAATACTGAAACACCTCAATATCAAACGCAGGTCGTTCACTCTGACTCAAATAAGCCCGTTTCAGAGCAAGTTCTTTAAGCGTGACGTTTTTGACATCAACTCCATCAACTAAGGCTTGCCCCTGATAATCCAGGACGCCAGCGATGGCCGACAGTAAAGTGCTTTTGCCACTTCCGTTCGGCCCAACAACATGAACGACTTCGCCTCGTTCACACTGAAAGGACATCGGCAGCAACCGTGACCCAACACACAAGCTCTTAATCTTTATCATGCGCAGTAATTCAACCTGAAAGTCTCTCCGCCGCGTAGAATGACGAACTTGTGAAAGAATTTCAACCAATCGCTACAAAGCACTCAATACCAGGTTATTGATTTTTTTATTTTTTCTTTTGAAAGAGAATCTGACTGACCATGATAGAAATTAATAGCACGCACAAGTCTTTGAATTCACAATTTTTCCTGAGCCAACCTTGCTCGTAAATAAGAACAACGTTAATATCTTCGACGTAAGACTTAATTTGCAATTAAAGCTTGGCAAATAGTGACCCTAAACAGCCATAGAAATTTAATTGAGACTCAAAATTACAGCAATAAAAGTGACATAACATCGCACTACTTAATTAAGTCTCCTTTCCTTCACATTTGAAGGTTATTTTTGCTAACGACGTTTGTTTAATCCATTACGCTAGATAAATTATATGAAAATACTTCATACAGAATCCGTAAACGGCTGGGGTGGCCAGGGTATTCGAGTGCTCAACGAATCGTTAGGCATGATAGAGAGAGGTCATGAAGTGGTGATCGCCTGCCCGCAAGACTCCGCGCTATTTGAAAATGCTCAAAAGCGCGGAGTTCCCGCCGTCGCTCTTCCCATCCGGAGAAAATCGTTTTCCGGCCTTTTTAGCATGTATAAGTATCTTTCATCACACCACTTCGATGTTATTAATACGCACAGCTCAACGGACAGTTGGCTCGTTGCAGTGAGCTTGATATTTTGTCGAAATAAACCGAAAGTTGTTCGTACGCGACATATTTCCACTTCAGTTAAAAACAATAAATCGACACTTTGGCTCTACAATCAGGGGTGTGATTTTATTGTCACAGCCGGTGAAAGACTGAGAGAACAGTTGAATCGTGAAAACAAGATTCCTCTGGAGAAAATTCAATCCGTACCAACCGGAAGTGATGAACTGCATTTCCTTCCTACTCAGGATATTCTAAAAAGTAAGCAAGCAGTCAATTTGCCTACTGATAAGATGGTGATCGGTATTGTTGCTAAAATGCGCTCCTGGAAAGGTCATGAGACCTTGGTCGATGCACTGCAAAAACTCAAGCGGGATGATTTTCATCTTGTCATTGTCGGTGATGGCCCTAAACGCGCTGAGATTGAACCCCGCGTTCCGTCCCTTCACTATCCTGTCACCTTTACTGGTGAGTTGGACAACGTGGTACCTTATTTACAGGCAATGGACGTTTTCTGCCTTCCCTCGTACGGTTTTGAAGGGCTTCCTCAGGCAATGATGCAAGCCATGCTGTGCCAACTTCCGGTCATCGCTACCGACGTTGGCAGCGTGACGGAGTTGATTCAGCATGAGCAAAATGGCCTGATCGTTAACATTCGAGACAGCGATGATCTGGCAAAAGCCATTGAGCGTCTGTTGGATGACCGTACGCTGCGTACCCGTTTCGCAGAAAAAGCACGTCAAATCGCGCTGGAAAAATGTACGCTGACTAAAATGGTCAACGACATGGAAACCATTTTCGCCAGCTAAAACGCACAAAGGTTACCTCAAGGTAACCTTTTTAGCGCTTGCCCGCACACTTAGCGTAAGTCGTCGTTAGGCATCATGATTTCGCACCAACATCCAGATAAATACCGGCGCGCCTATGGTCGTGGTTACGACACCGAGCGGCAGTTCTGCGGCATTGAGCGCGGTTCTGGCGACTAAGTCTGCAATCACCAGCAGCAATGCACCAAAGAGAGCCGAAAGTGGGATCAGATAGCGGTTCTCTGTCCCCAGGGCCAAACGCAATAAGTGCGGCACGACCAACCCCACAAAGCCGATCACGCCGCCAAGGGCCACAGCGCCACCCACCAGTACCGACACAGCAAGAATAAGCTTCCAGCGAATGGCATTCACGTCTACCCCTAACTGCTTAGCATGCAATTCACCCAACATGAGTTTGTCTAGCACGTTGCCTTGGCAACACAGCCACAGCACAAAAGGAATCAGCATTATGGTTAACGTATGTTGATACCAGGTTGCACCACCGATACTGCCCATCAGCCAGTACATCAACTGACGTAAGCTCAGGTTGTCACTGAAATAGAATGCCCAGGTGACCACCGCGCCGGACAAAATCCCCAGTGCCACCCCCACCAGCAGCAAACGAGTGGTGGTCAGTTTCATCGCTTTAGCCATCGACACAAGCAGAAGGGTAAAAACCAGAGATCCCATCACTGCCGCCAGCATGAATCCAACTGGCGTTGCCGCCCACGGCAGAAAAAACAACACCAGAACCATGGCAAGGCTGGCGCCACCGGATATTCCAAGTACGCCCGGCTCAGCCAGCACATTGCCCAGCAGCACCTGTAGCACCGCGCCGGAAACCGCCAGTGAAGCCCCAATTGCAACGGCAGCCAGCAAACGAGGCAAGCGCAGTTGCATGACTAATTGTTGGTCCAGTGCTGACCATTCGGCGAAGGGCGAGATGAACACTTCCCCCACCATCAAATAGCCAAAACTGAACAAGATCAATCCGGCAATGAAAAAAGTGGCGCTGCGCTGCCAACGCTGGCGTTTAACTCGAAGAAGCTGATTGAAATCCATCAAAGCATCGGTATTTGTGTATAAACAAAAAGAATGGCTTAACGATACCGTTAAGCCATTCAAATAGAAAGCGAATCTAAGTCGGTCTCAGGTTAATCGTAGACCAGTTGATCGTCTTCGTAACGTGTCGCGACTTCACACACCATCAGAGCTGCACGCTGACCGATTGCGACATGACGGTTCGGGAACACGATCGCCTCACCCTCATTTTTCGCCATCAGCGGCTTATCGCCATCATGACCAAACACTTCTCCGTGCTTAAATGCGGTAAAGTTTTCAACCTGATCATCGAACATAAAGTCGAAATCGTCATGCAGGCGCACCAACGTACGGCTGACACGATACATAATGGTTCGTTTAGGCAAGTGTTCCGCTTTGGCAGAGGCCACCAAATCACGTAACGCCAGATCAAAGGCCACCAATTTCTCGAGATCATTTTCCCCGATGCGAGCCACACGCCCCAGTTCCATCGTCAATGCTTGTGCGCCGAAGTTTTCAGCGCTGTACCAACTGAAGGTACTGGATGGTGCATTGGACAACAACACCGCTTCCACATGGCCGCTTTCAACGAAATCAAACAAGGCTTTGCTGCGCACCGGATGGCGGGTTTTCGGGCTCACCGCAAAAGTGTAATGCTTGGACAAACGAATGGCGCAGTGTAAGTCCAGATGCCAACGGGTTTCTGGCTCTGTTCCGGCATAGAAGTCCGACACCACCGATTTCAGATTGTCTGCAATCGTGGTCTCTTTCGACGGCTCATGCTCTTTGTCGTCAAACAAGCGGTTGAGGTTTTGCTCGATAAAACGCGTGTGATTATTGGTGGCTTCCGGGTGCGCAACAATAAACAGACAACGTTCAGTGACAGGCTGAAAACCGGTTTGAATATCTTCGATAATCTTATCGGCCAGCTCCATGGGTGCGGTTTCATCGCCATGAACACCACACGAGATAATAATGTTTTTGGTCTCAGACCCGACATGCTGAGGAATCACTTCCAGCACACCACGTTGGTGCAGTTTCAGTGTCACTCCGGAAGCTGACGTTTGCTCGCCCGGGAGCATTTCGTGTTCTAAGTCGAGGCTGTCAAAAAGAAAAGATTGGCGAAAGAGGGATTTCGTCATGCGCTACTCCTTTATTGCACAGCGGTATGTTAATGAATTGTACGGACGATTTATGTTGAAATGATCTCACTTATCGACAGAAAACCTGTCTCTGCCTGTAAATCCATTCACACTCTGCACAAAATTAAGCCGAGCATCACCGCTCGGCTCATATTCCGCATATTCTACCACTAAATCATTGCGCTAGCAGTTGTTCAAAGCGATCAATTTTTTCTTTGACGCGCGCAAAACTCTGTTGCCAGAAATCGGGCTTGGTCAGGTCCATGCCCAGGTGCTTTTGCACTACCTCTTCTGCCATCATACTGCCGGTGTCGCGGAGCAACGCAACGTAATCGGCATAAAACTGGTCGCCTTTTGCCTCGCGTTGCGCGTAAACGCCGCCACTGAAGAGATAGCCAAACAGGTACGGGTAGTTGTAAAAGCTGATTTCCGAAATACTGAAATGCAGTTTGCTGGCCCAGAAATAAGGATCCGTTTCGTCCATCGATTCCCCGTACCACACTTTCCAGGATTGGCTCATCAGTTCGCACAACTGACTGGCGCTAAATTCTCCAGACTGACGTTGCTCGTACAGAGCTTTCTCAAACTCAAACCGCACCGGAATATTGATCGTGAGCGCATAACAGGAGGAGAGCTCTTCCCACAACATTTCCAACTGCTCTTCACGCGTTTCGGCCTGACTGAGCAAAGTATCACGGACGATATTCTCAGCAAAGATCGAGGCGGTCTCAGCCAACGTCATCGGATACCGTGTCTGGCACAGTGGCATATCCCGCATGACCCAATTGTGGAAAGCGTGCCCAAGTTCATGAGCCAGCGTCAGAAGATCGGAGCGGCTTCCTCCCCATGTCATGAAAACCAAAGGCGATCGGGTTGCGGCGAATTTGGTGCAGTACGCGCCCAAACGACGGTTGTCACTCGGTGAAGCGTCAATCCAACCATTATCAACCATCATCTGTACGAAGTCTGACATTTCCGGATGCACTTGCGCAAACGCGGTTTTGATAACCTCAATAGCTTCATCAAAAGAGTACACTTTAGGCTCAGAACCGGTCAGTGACGGCATCGCCGCCATGTGATTCCACGGTTTCATCGAGTCCAGCCCATAAACCTGAGCCATCAGTTGCCCGGCTTTCTGGCCAATACTGCGTTGCTGGTGCGCCACTGACATCATGGCATCCAGCGTTTCAGGTTCAATACAACTCTCATGTAGCGCAGGCTCAAGAAAATGCATCTCACGCTGATAAGAACGTTTCGCGTATTCCGTTAGTCTCCAGCCCGACAACGCATTGAGAATCGATGCGAAACTTTCCTGATGCGTTGCCATGGCTTTTTGAATACCACGCCACGCCGGTTCCTGCTTATCAAATTCACCACCGTAGAGTATGCTCGCTGCCTGAGAGAACCCCATGGTTTCATTCTGTCCGTCAGGCAATTCAAGCGTGACCTGTAGCGAGCCAGTCAGGTTATCGTAGAGTCTTCCCCACGCATCTCGGCCATCCACTTCCAGTGCTGAAATCAGCTGCTCTTGTTCTACTGGCAACATCACATCTGCCAACTTACGCAGGCTTTCTATGCCAAAGGCCTGACCATAAATATCACCGCTATCGTGGTCCAGCACCTGACGAATGAACTCATCGTCGGCGTAAGTCAGCGTATTTTCATACGGGCTGTAAGCTTGCGAAAGATCCGAGCTCAGTTTCGCCATTTTTCCGGTCAGAGACTTGGCCTGCGCGTTGGTGGCATCGACGGAAGCATGGCAGGTTGCAAACGTATTGATCGTGGCCAGCAGTTTCCCGGCGGCTTCGGAGGTTTGAATGGCGTTTTGTACGACGGACACAGAGTCACGCTGGTCGCTGTGTTGTTTGAGCACGGTAATGCACTGCTCGATAAGTTGAATGTCTTGCGTGATTTTGGGATCGTCCAAGCCTTGATAGGCAATCGTGAGGTTCCAACTTGGCGTTGTCATAGGTTGTCCTAATGTCATGCTTAAAGCACTTCACCAATCGTTTTTACGCTGGCAAAGCGCGAGTCCGTTACTGAAATTTGTACGTGAGAGAGCGACTGGTTGGCAATATTCAATTGTGAATACCACGCCGGGTTTTTCCAGTCCAAGTTAAGTATATGAGCCAGTATGATACGTATCGTCCCGCCGTGGCAAATAAGAAGTGTATCCCCGTGCGCCGTATCGACCAGTTTATCCCACGCCTGAGTAACGCGTTGATGAAACTCGGCTAGGCTTTCTCCATTGGGAAGCGGGCGGTCTGCCGGGTCGTACCAGAATGCTTCGAGCTCCTGCCATTTATCGTCCAGCTTTTCAAAAGCGACACCGTCGTAGTCACCGAAGTCCATTTCCTGAAACGCGGCATCCAGGTTTAGCCGTACATTATCCAGCCGTTCATGAAGTAAAGCCGCCACTTGTGCACAGCGCTGTAATGGAGAGCTCACAATGTGGGTTATCGGTAGTTCCTTTTCCACCATTCGGTCACGAATTCGGTGCTGAACGGCCAAATCGACCCCGACGTCGGTTCTGCCGTTCAGAGCCGATTGCCCGAGTGTTTTACCATGACGAAGTAAATAGAAATTCAGCACTTTCATCGTTTATCCTTTCAATCTCATTGGTAAACCCGCTGCGACAAAATCAACCCGATCAGCGATCGCGGCAATACGCTGATTCATCCAGCCAGCGTGATCGACAAACAGGCGAGACACTTGCCCCATCGGTACGACACCAAGACCGACTTCGTTCGAGACTAAACAGAGATACGCCGAAGACGCGCTTAATACGTCAACCAGAGTGTTCACTGCATCATGAATGTCGTCTGCCCTAGCCGTATCGCCATGATTAAAAATCACATTGTTCAGCCACAACGTCAGGCAATCGACCAACACCACATCGTCGGCCTGAAATCGTTTCAGCAGCTCGGCCAACGCCAAGGGCGCTTCATGTTCCACCCATCCCACACCACGAGAGTGTCGATGATGTTCGATCCGCGTCTTCATCTCATCATCAAACGCAATCGCCGTCGCAACGTAATGCAATGGTCGGGACACCTCTCCCCGCTGGAACTGAGTGGAAACCTGCCTGACCCACTGCTCTGCGTGCGACGATTTGCCCGATCGCGCGCCGCCTAAAATCAGATGTACACTCATACCAATCCAGCTTCGATAAGCCAGCCATTGTGCGCAAACGCGACCAACAGCAAATAGATCCACAGCTCAGTCAATTGCTGAGCTGCGCCCAGACAATCCCCCGTAAAACCACCGATTCGTTTGATAAGCCAGGACTTAAAACTAAAACGAAGCGCCACAACAGACAAAATAAGGCTCAGCGCGACAACCGGGGAAAACCACAGGCAAGGCAATACGCCGCACAGAATCAGAAACCGCAACTCGCCTTTCGTCTGTTTGCTGGCCAGAGGCTTGGATTTACTGGTCTCACGGTCACTGACGTAATCCATATCGTAAATCAGACTGGCCGCCACCGTACGACTGAGCGTGTAAGCCAGTACCCACACCATCAGCAGTGAGGTGTGGGCAACCAACGCAGTCAACAGCGCATACTTCGCCAGTAAAGCCATGGCCAATGTTACCGCACCGTAGGTCCCGATACGACTGTCTTTCATGATCGCCAAACGGCGTTCGTGAGTCATACCGCCTCCGATACCATCTGCCATGTCGGTCAACCCGTCTTCATGAAACGCGCCTGTGAGGAGCAAACTAAACACCATGGTCAGCAGGACTGCGATATGACCCGGCAGGAACAGCGACAGCCATCCAAACACCAATGCGCAGAGTAGCCCCAGCAACGCCCCAACCAACGCGAAGTAACGGCCAGCGCGATTCATCCGCTCTTCAGAATACGGTGTGGATGACGGGATCGGTAAGCGCGAGAAAAAGCTCAGAGCCAGACAGAACAACTGATACTGCTCGTGTATACGAGAGATCATGGCACAGTCACTCCCGCGTCTTCAAAGCTGGCCATGGTGTTATAAAACTCGGCCGCTGCTTGCACTAATGGTACCGCCAACACCGCCCCGGTACCCTCACCCAGGCGAAGCTCCAAGTCCAGTAGTGGCTGAGCGTTAAGCTCTTCTAGCAAATACTTGTGGCCAGATTCGTGGGATTTGTGAGCAAAAATCATATATTCACGACACTCAGGTTCGACCAAAGACGCAACGTAGGCTGCCGCTGTGACAATAAACCCGTCGACAATCACAGGCACACGACGCTTGTACGCACCGAGAAACGCGCCCACCATCTGCACGATTTCGTATCCACCGACTTCAGACAATACATTCTTTACCGAGAGATCATCGCAGCGAGCGACCCCTTGTCCGACGACGGACAGCTTCTTATGAAACTGCGCGTCATCTATCCCGGTCCCGCGGCCAACGCAGAACTCCACGTCCCGTCCCGATAACGCGGCCAAAATTGCGGCAGCGCTACTGGTGTTACCAATCCCCATTTCACCAAACATGACTAAATTCGAGCCTTTGTCGATCACTTTCTGAACCACGCTGGCGCCTAACTTCAACCCTTCTTCCACTTGCTGGACAGACATGGCCGACTGGTGAGCAAAATTGTGCGTACGATCGCCCAAACGCTGCGAGACCAATGCTTCAGATGAGCGGTCAACCGGTATCAGGATACCGCAGTCAATAACTTTCATCGCTACCTGGTTCACGCGGCAGAAGCAGTTAATCGCCGCGCCACCCGCGAGAAAGTTCTCTACCATCTGCGATGTGACTGCGCTGGGCGCGATACTGACGCCCTCGTCCGCCACACCATGATCACCGGCAAACACAAGTACAATAGGGTTATGGACCTGAATCTCGGTGACTGCATTGGCTTTACCCTGACTCTGAATCAACGCCAGTTGGTGAGCCAGTCGCTCGAGCGCACCTAACGCCCCTGGTGGTTTCGTTTTTTGGTCGATACGATGTTGAATAAATGCAGAATAGGAACGATCAAGCATGGGTTAAGTCACTGAGATAAAAAGAGTAGCAGCCAATATAAACGTTTAATTACTCAGTTACCACTCGGTAAATAGTAGAAATATCACTCGAATCAAATCCCATAATTAGATTTGCGTCAAACTCCACAGGATGGCCCCCCGCTTTGCTATTCTGGCCGTTTAATCGAAAAGGTTCGCTCTAGGGTCGCATACTCACTGCCACCCAACCTGGACAATGGGTTAACCTTTAGCGCATCGACTTTGAGACGGTCAGTGCGCTCATCAATCACCTCCTGACGTATGTATATTTGCTCAATCTGAGCAAATATCAGGCTCTGTGGCGTATCCCCGATTTCTTTGACTTCATACAAAGCGCATCCAAATGCAACCGGGCAAGACGCCACCCGGGGTAATTCAAACCCCTCGAATTCAGTCAGGCGCACCCCGGTGAGCGCTATTTCAGACTCGCCATGCGCCAGCGGTGCGGATGACGCCGTCACTTGTTGAGCCAAGTCGACATCGGCAATGTGGATGACCAGTTTTCCTGTTTCCAGTGCATTGCGTGTGGTGTCTTTCACAACACCCGTGGACTTCTTTCCGACCGAAATCATCAGCAAGGGAGGCTGACTGGATATCGCGGTGAAGTACGAAAACGGCGCCAAGTTTAACGACTGCTGTCCGGAGTCTGTCAGCACCCATGCAATCGGTCGTGGGATCACCGTTTGGGTCATCAGATGGTAGATTTGTGTTGGAGCAAGTGTGGTTACATCGATATTCATATCACATCCTGAGAGGTTTACATCTGCATGTGGCCTTTCCTGACACTCAGGACTAGCAGTGTATTTTGAAGTATGTTGCAAACTTAGATTGCATTGACGAATCATTGTCCTATCAACTATTAGTAAAGATACCCAAAGAACTCCAGATTTTTCAGATACAGGTTCTGGTTTGGGAAAACCTCAACCCATCTAAATACTCAACCGTCATAACCGTGGCACCATAAATGCTCTAGGAATCACCCAACACTCGGTGGTATTGCATTCAGAATCGAGGAGGTTTGTATGTTTGCTAATCAACGCCCTCAAAAGACCAAACCGGCGAATCAACACAGCAATAAAAAGAAACAAAAGACCGTCCCACTATCCATTACCTAATTCACAAACGATGCAAAAAAGGCCTCAATAATGAGGCCTTTTGCGTTGAGTCATAGCGTATTGTTCACTTCACGTATACCATATTTGCATCAGTACTGATGAGATGAGCGTTATGGCGATAAATGGAGACAATCAGGTTGCAATCATTGCCGGTGGCACGGGTTTAGTCGGGGGAGAACTGACTAAACTGTTGCTCGACCATGCACCGATCGCGAAGCTTTACGCGCTCAGCCGTAAACCCTTGCCGTATTATCACAACAAGCTGGAACTTATTCAGGATCCTTATCTGAGAATCACCGACTGGGAAGCCGATAAGGCTTCTCCGACTCTGGGCTTTATCTGCCTAGGCAGTACTCGCAAACAAGCCGGCTCAAAGAAAGCGCTCGCCTCTGTCGATTTCGAGTTAGTGCGCGAAGTGGCGAAGTCGATGAAAACTCTGGGAGTCAAACGACTTGCCGTGATATCCAGTTACGGGGCCAATGCCCGCTCTCCCTCCCACTACCTAAAATGCAAAGGCCGAATGGAAGCGGTCCTCTCAGAAATGGGCTTCGATCAACTGGTGATCGCCCGCCCCGGCCCTTTACGCGGACTGCGCGATCAACCAAGAACCGACGAAACAGTTGTTCAGACCGTTTTGTCTGCCCTCAAACCCGTAATGAGGGGACGTTTGGCTAACTTTGTTCCCATCGACGCAGAGAAAGTGGCCAAAGCGATGCTGTACGCCATCTACGAGCCTATGGGGCGAGGTATCACGATTCTAGATTCTAATGCCATACGACATTTGCTCAATAAATACCAATAAGTGGCCTTATTTACAGGGATTATGACCAAAATCCACCCAATTGTTAGCATTGATAACTATCCGTTCTAACTCATAGGGATTTGGTCTTTTTCTCTTTATAAGCAAATCGTTATCTTTACCCTCAATTTCGTGTCAATTCACTTCCAACACATCCATCAAATTAAGGGTTCTTTATGTCAGTTGCGGTTATCGCTTCATTGGCAGTATTTGTCGGTATCCTTTTCTTCCTGTTTGGTCAACAACAGAAAGAACACACTACACTTTCCCGACTGGTGCTGCTGGGTCTTATTTTCGGTAGTTTATTTGGTCTGGCGCTGCAGTTGCTTTTTGGCGAAGGCAGTGAGGTCATCGCACAAACATTGCAATGGGTGGGCATTGTAGGCAGCGGTTACGTCGGCCTATTGAAAATGATCATCATGCCACTGGTACTGGTGTCTATGATTGCGGCCGTGGTTAAGCTGGAAAAAGGCGGTTCGCTGGGTAAGATTTCTGCTCTGACGATTTCCGTACTGCTGATCACAACCGCGATTTCCGCCTTGATCGGTATCGCGATCACGCACACATTCGGGCTAACGGCAGAAGGTCTTACCGAAGGTGCACGTGAAACAGCCCGTATTGCGGTACTGGAAAGCCGAGCCGACAGCGTTAGTGATCTGACGATTCCTCAGATGCTGCTGAGCTTTATTCCAACCAACCCGTTTGCGGACTTAACCGGCGCACGCTCAACCTCAATCATTGCAGTGGTGATTTTCGGCGTACTCACTGGTATTGCTGCACGCAAAGTGATGGGCGAAAAACAAGAGCTGGAAACCCCGATTCGCACGTTCATTGAAGCCATTCAGTCTATCGTGATGCGTCTGGTTAAAATGATCATCTCGCTTACCCCTTACGGTATCGCCGCATTAATGGCGAAAGTGGTCGCAACGTCCAGCGCAGCAGATATCCTCAACCTGATTGGTTTTATTGTGGCGTCTTACGTCGCTATTGCTCTAATGTTCGTCGTGCATGGCGTGCTGGTTGCCTTTTTTGGCGTGAACCCGAAAGAGTACTTCCAGAAAATCTGGCCTGTTCTGACGTTCGCATTTACGTCTCGCAGCTCTGCCGCGACCATTCCGTTGAACGTGGAAGCTCAGATCACCAAACTGAATGTACCACCGGCTATTGCTAACCTGTCAGCGTCATTTGGTGCCACCATAGGTCAAAACGGTTGTGCCGGTATTTATCCTGCTATGCTGGCGGTAATGGTGGCACCGAGCGTCGGCATCAATCCAATGGACATCAATTTCATTCTGTCATTGGTGGCTATCATCACCATCAGCTCATTCGGTATTGCCGGTGTGGGTGGCGGCGCCACCTTTGCGGCGCTGATTGTTCTGCCTGCGATGGGTCTGCCTGTTACGATTGCAGCATTGCTGATCTCCATCGAACCTTTGATTGATATGGCGCGTACCGCGCTCAACGTATCAGGCTCCATGACGGCCGGTACTATCACCAGTCGATTGTTGGGTAATAAACAGACTGAACCGAATCAGGCTCAGGAAGCCTGAACACCGTCTTAAAAAAAGCCGATGCGAACGCATCGGTTTTTTTATTGGTCAGCGGGATGATTCACACCATCGTTGACCACAACCTCGCCAAGTTGATAAGGATTCACCCCTTCCAGACAGCCGATGTTGTAGCCGTATTCACTGGGATTTGAGCGGCGCTGATGATGCGTATAAATCCCACATACGCTGCAAAAGAAATGCTGCGCCGTATGCGTATTGAACTGATAGCGTGTCAGGCTCTCCTCGCCTTTCACCAATTGAAGATTGGCCAGTTTCACCGATCCTACGATCGCGCCTTTACGGCGACAGATAGAGCAATCGCACCGACGAGGTTTTTCGATTCCGTTTGGCAACGTCAATGCCAGCTCCACCGCCCCGCAATGACAACTCAACTTATGTACCGGTTGAATGACTGTCGCGCCAACTTGCTTGATCATATATCGTCCTTGATTATGTTGAGAAAAATCAGATTATACAAATCCTGATGTGCTAGCGATTCTCAGCTTCTGATTGTCAGATCTAAGGCACAAAAAAGCTCTGATATCCATCAGAGCCGGCACTGGGGAAAACACTTGATATTATTCTTTCGGTGCAAATTGTTCGAAGACTTCCAGGCCCGTCATTTTGTGAGTGTCGTTTTTAAACTCATAAAATTCGGGCTTTTCATCAATGAAGATTTCGCTCGCCAGATGGAATGATTGGTCGGCAAATAGTCCCGCAGGCAAAATGTACTCATCACCAGGTAACAAATGATAAAACAAGTGTGTTCCACAATTGGAGCAAAATCCCCGTTCAGCCCAATCAGAGGAGCGATAAACTGACGGTCTTTCTCCAGTGAATTTCACGGCCTTGCCACAATGTACCGCAAACATCGGCCCACCGGACCAACGTCGACACATAGAGCAATGACACAATCCAACATCAGCGTGATCTTCTGCTTCAACTTCTACACTGCCACACAAACACTTTCCTTTCATGAGTCCTCCTTAGTGCGCCTGGTGAGGCATACCTTTAAATATTTAAAACACGTGTTCAAGTCTTTCCCATGCACACAGTATCGTCGACTGATCCGATTCCTGTTAGATAGGTTAGCGCATTTCGCAGTATCTCGACATTTATGTGTTGTAGAGACAAGGCCTCTACAACACCAATCCACCATCAATTTTTAGCACTTGCCCGGTAATAAAACGGCTTTTGTCTGACGCCAGAAACGCAACGCCGTCAGCAATATCCTGCGCGCTGCCCATTCGACCAAGTGGTGTTTTTGAGGTCATGTAGTGAATGACTTTTTCCGGAAGTGCCTTAGTCATGTCTGTTTCAATAAATCCAGGCGCAATGCAATTCACTCGGATTTGGGCGCCTTTTCTTGCCAGCTCTTTCGCCCAGCCTTTACTCATGGCGATCACCCCGCCCTTGCTGGCAGCGTAATTGCTTTGGCCGACATTCCCATCCGTCCCGACAATGGATGAAATATTAATGATGCTGCCACTTCCTTGCTCCAACATCAGTGGCGCGACCTGCTGCGTGAGCAAAAATACGGCTTTAAGATTGACATCCAATACTGCATTCCAATCACTTTCCTGCATATCCGGTAACATTGCGTCACGAGTAATACCCGCATTATTGACCAACACATCGACACATTCGCACTGTTCACGAATCTCTTGTACAACATCTCTCACCTGCTCGGCATCACACAAGTTTACTTCGCATGCAATCAATGCCGGCGAATCGCTCCAGACTATCGGTGTGATATCTAAACCAATCACCTGATAACCATCATTCAGAAGCTGTTCACAGATGGCTCTGCCAATGCCTCGGGCGGCACCAGTCACGAGCGCGGTTTTTTGGCTGTTGTTCATGGCTCTTCCTTTCCTGAGTGGGCTTAAATCAAATGGCCTCCCCGCACTTCATCGAAGACTTTAGGGGTAAGCGCGTCATTCAACACTGAGGTGGCACTGGCAATGCGTGCCTGGGTAACAAAATCTGCCGTATATCAACGTCAGTAACCGATCCTGTTCTGTCGTTTAGCTAGTATGACTGACGCCTGTGAAGCCGAGACAACAAAGTGATGATTGTTTGATGGCGAAAATATGAAGGCCAAATACCGTGAATCACACGTGCCTGCGTTGTTTTCTCAGCCGTTGCGGTAGATTTGTCGGGTGATATGCCTTGCTTTCATGCCGTCGCTTATCGGATACTTAGTCCTATGAATTCGCTTGTTTTTCCGAGCTTTCTGCGAGCCTTTAACGCTCCCTCAGCCAGATAAGCTTAGTGGGGAAAACAACCATACATTGAGCGCATTCACACCCGAATGTACTATCAAACTGATTTATAAGGGCTATTTTGTCTACTTCGAATCAAACAAATGCGACCACAGGTACCTCAGAGCAACCCACTTTCTTCTTTTTTGACTATGAAACCTGGGGAACCAGTCCATCGCTAGACCGTCCTTCACAATTTGCTGGCGTACGTACCGATATGGATTTCAACATTATCGGTGACCCCCTGGTCATATACTGCCAGCCTCCGTCCGACTACCTGCCGTCTCCGGAAGCCGCATTGATTACTGGCATCACGCCTCAAAAAGCCAAAGCACAAGGGTTACCGGAGCCCGAGTTTATTGCTCGTATTCACGCCGAGCTGTCCAAGCCTAAAACCACCAGCCTTGGCTACAACAGTATCCGCTTTGATGACGAAGTCACTCGCTACACCTGCTATCGAAACTTCCTTGACCCTTATGCATGGAGCTGGCAAAACGGCAATTCTCGTTGGGATTTACTCGATGTAATGCGCGCCTGCCATGCACTGAGACCAGAAGGCGTGGTTTGGCCAGAAAACGAGGAAGGCTTCACCAGCTTTAAACTGGAGCACTTGTCTGTCGCCAATGGTATAGAACACGCCAACGCACACGATGCGATGGCAGATGTTATCGCTACCATTGAAATGGCCAAAAAGCTCAAAGCCGCGCAGCCTAAGCTCTTCGGCTACTTCTTTGACATGCGCCATAAGCGTAAACTTAATGAGTTGATTGATATCGTCAACATGACACCGCTGATGCACGTTTCCGGCATGCTCGGACGTGAATGCCAGTACACAAGTTGGATAGTGCCGTTGGCCTGGCACCCGACCAATCAAAACGCCGTGGTCGTGGTCGATCTGGCGAAAGATCCTCAGCCATTGCTGGATCTGAGTGCGGATGAGCTGCGTGAACGTCTATACACCAAACGCAGCGAGTTGGGTCCGGATCAAGCACCGGTGCCGATCAAGCTGGTTCATTTAAACAAATGTCCAATTCTGGCACCGGCCAAGACCCTGACCGCAGAAAACGCGGCTTCAATCGGGATCGACCGCGAGCAGTGCCTGAAAAATCTCGCCGTATTGCGTCAACATCCGGAAGTGCGCGAAAAACTCATCGCGATCTACAGCGTTGAACGCGAGTACGAAAAGAGCGACAACGTTGATACACAGTTATACGCCAACTTCTTTTCCCCGGCAGACAAAGCGTCGATGGACATTATTCGCTCCACCGATCCGAATAACCTGGCCGCGCTAGACATTACATTTAATGACGCGCGCATCGAGCCATTATTATTCCGCTACCGTGCACGCCATTATCCATGGACGCTGGACGAAGCTGAGCAGCAACGCTGGGCAAATCATTGTCGTGAATACTTCGAAAGTCGTCTTGAGGACTATATGCTCAATCTGGAAAACTTAGTTCACGAATATGAAACTGACGAAAAGAAAATAGCTATTTTAAAATCCGTCTACCAATACGTGATGGAGCTCACATCTTAGAGCGCCACACGCGACTTCTGCTCTTTTCCTTTATCTTTACGGCACTTAAAAATGGCGAAAACCATTCTGCAATACATCGTCTCCATCGGGCTTATTTTCCTTTGCCTGATGGCAGGCGTAAATCTTCAGTCCCTCCTCGGTATTTCGATTCCGGGCAGTATCATTGGCATGCTTATTCTGTTCGGATTACTGGCCAGTGGCCTGGTTCCTTCCGACTGGGTTAAGCCAGGCGCCAGCCTGTTTATTCGCTATATGATCCTGTTGTTTGTTCCCATCAGTGTGGGATTGATGGAGCATTTTGATCTGCTGATCAACAATGCTCTGCCCATTCTGGCCAGCGCCATCGGTGGCACGCTGATCGTCCTGGTCCTTCTTGGACTGATGCTGGATCGTCTGTTGAAGAAGGGGAACAAAACATGTGGTTAATCGCGACGCTCGTGGTGTTTTTTTTCGCCCGCTGGTTATGCCAGAAATTTAAAACACCTATGATGAACCCTCTGCTGATCAGTATCGCGATCATTATCCCGACTCTGACTTACCTCAAGGTTCCGTTTGAGACTTACTATCAGGACAACCAGTGGATCAGCATGTTACTGCAGCCGGCCGTCGTCGCACTGGCGTTTCCTCTGTACGAACAGATCCCACAAATACGAGCGAACTGGCGCATTATTATGCTGGCGTGCAGTGTCGGCAGTGTGATGTCGATGATGACCGCAGGTCTGATAGCCGTCGCAATGAAAGCCGATGTGGCACTGATTGCCAGTTTGATGGGAAAATCCGTCACCACTCCGATTGCAATGGAAGTCGCCAGCCATCTCGGCGGAGAACCAGCGATTGCTGCCGTTTTAGTGGTATTGGTGGGGCTGTTTGGCGCCATTCTTGCCTACCCGATTTATAACATGTTGAACATTTCGCACCCGATCGCCAAAGGGCTGACCATGGGTACCGTCTCGCATGCCCTTGGGACGGCAACCTGTGCAGAAAAAGATCCCCGTGATGCAGCATTCAGCTCACTTGCGCTGGTCTTGTGCGGCGTCATCACTTCCATTCTGGCGCCCAGCATTTTTGCTCTGTCCGTCTGGTTGTCTCACTAACACACGTTCCGCGTTCCTCCGTCGTATACTAAGGTTGATATACGACGGAGTTCACTGAAACATAAAGTGCAATCGATATCATGTGTGATATCACTCTAATTATGAAAACATCAACATCATTACACTATTTAGCGTGATCTGAATCTCAGTAATGTTTTAGCGTTATCATAAAATGTAATCCAGCATTCAAATAAGGATTCATTATGAAAAGCCGTATTGAACAAGCACTCTCAGATGTGCCGGCGTCCATCGCAGATTACCTTGGTCCTATTCTGCTGGCGGACGATTTTGACGCGACTTTGTCTCCGGAGCAGTTTAAACAACTGCAAATCGTTTCTGGTTTGAACGACGCGGAACTTCGTGTGGCGCTTCTTCCGTTTGCCGCCTGCTACTCCTACACGCCCATTTCTAAATTCAATGTTGGTGCTCTTGCTCGCGGCCTGTCCGGTCGTATCTACTTCGGTGCTAATGTCGAAATTGCCGGTTGCCAGCTAGGTCAAACGGTTCATGCTGAACAATGTGCGATCAGTCACGCATGGATGAAAGGTGAAACCGGCATCTCAGACATTACGGTCAATTTCAGCCCTTGCGGTCACTGTCGTCAGTTTATGAATGAACTGAGCTCGGCAGACAAACTGGTCGTTCAACTTCCAGAGCGCGATGAAATGACGTTGCAGCAATACCTGCCAGATTCGTTCGGCCCGTCCGATCTTGGTATTGAATCGGCATTGATGTCGAAAGTCGATCATGGCAAGACCACTCAGGACAGTGATCCGCTGGTACGATCGGCATTAAGCGCATTGAACGCAAGCCATGCACCTTACACTCACAACCTGAGTGGCGTCGCTTTACAATTGAATGATGGAAAAGTCTTTAAAGGCGCGTATGCGGAAAACGCGGCGTTTAACCCTAGCCTGCCGCCTCTTCAGGTCGCTCTGATTCAGATACTGCTAGATGGTCGTGAGTTCGGTGATATTGTTTCGGCTGCGTTAGTTGAAATGGCGGAAGGAACCATCAGCCATCTGGCCGATACTCAGGCAACACTGGAAGCCATCAACCCTGACATTCCGGTCTCGTATCTGGCAATGTAAACCCAATCATAATTAGCCCCGACATGACTCGGGGCTTTTTATTATTGGTCGTAGAAAGGTTTGACGTCAAAATCGAGTTGTGAAGGAGCCAGTGCCCGCTCAATTTTCAACGCACTGCTTTTCAAATCGATAAACGCCACATCCGTAAAACGGTGGTACTTATTGGAGTAGAAACTCTTCACTTCAGGTTTCAGAGGCTGACTTGGATTCGCTGTCCAGACGATAGCGACCCGGCCATCACTGAGTTCAACGATCGAGCCAACCGGATACACACCAATACAATTGATGAACTTGTACACCAGCTCTTTGTCGAGATGAAATGGCGTCAATGACAGCATGATCTTGAAAGCTTCTGCCGAGCTCATCCCCTGCTTGTAACAACGGTCTGCCGTCAGTGCATCATATATGTCCACGATACCGCTCATGCGGCCATGAACGGGCAGTTGATCGCCTTTGAGCCCTTTCGGATAGCCGTTGCCGTCAAGTTTCTCGTGATGCATCAGGCAAACGTCGCGGCTGATCTGACTGAGCCCGTGAACGTTGGCAATGATCTCATCAGCAAACACCTGATGCAGCTTCATATGCTCAAATTCTTCCGGCGTTAACTTACCTGGCTTATGCAGAATCTGATCGTCAACCTTTACTTTGCCCACATCATGAATAATGCCGCCAATCGCCATCTCTTTGAGTGTTTCCGCCTCAAACCCGAGGTGTCTACCAAACGTCACCATCAGGCAAGCCACATTGACCGAGTGCTCTAGTAAATAGGCGTCTTTATTTCGAAGTGCGGAGACACATTGCAGAGCATTGTTGTCTACTAACGCCGTATCAATCATCTCCCCCGCCCAAGATTCTATTTCACTGACGTGAATATCCTGATTATTCAGAGATTTATTGAGCAGTTTCTGAGCCAGCGTTTTGGCTTCTTCAATGATACGCGCCGCTTTTTTTTGTGCCGCGTCACGACTGAGTTGTTTTCGTCCCCGCCGATTGGTTTGGGGCTCGGGCGACTCTCCGACTGGGGGAGCAGGTTCGACGTCTGGCTCCACATAGGCATTAATCACTACACCACTTCGGGATAACTTCTGGTCCACCCAGACAAACTTCACCCCATTACTGACCAACTGCTGAATGGAGGCTTGGGAATTGACTCGCCCGGCATGAGAAAGGTTCACCTTTTCGCTCTGCTGAATCGCCGTCACAAACATGCCTGGCAGCAGATGTTCAATGGAAATTTTGACCGATTCTTCTGGATTAAACTGCATCTCAATCGCTCAATCTATGTCTCTCAGATACACAACAACATGATTATAAGGAGAGACGTCGGAAAAGATCACCTTTTAATCGACAAAACTATAAGAGACAGCCCACATTTTTGCGAAACACACCGCACATTAGCATTTAATAAACACAATAAAAATAAGCGTATTACACAATAAAATGTAGTGTTTGGCGTTCCTTTCATTTGCCTTTATCATCACAATCAGACTGTTCAACTCGGATGAGCTCACACTCATCATGACCTAATCTGGTAGCCTATGGAGCCACTAACACACTACTTCACTGCTGGGACGATTGGATATAAGGTACTGATCGGCCTTATCATTATTCTTTCGTATCTGGTAATCAAGAAAGTCGCCAACCGTACCATAGCCAGCCTGGCACGAGCCAAAGGCGTAAACAAAGCTCGGTTAACATTCGTGACTCGCTGCTTCAATACCATGTATCTGTTCCTGTTTGCGTCAATTTTCGCGATTGCCACCGGGATCGGCTATGGCGATGTCTCACTGTTCCTTTCGTCGGTGTTCGCCGTTTTGGGGGTCGCTTTATTTGCTCAGTGGTCGATCCTGAGCAATATCACTGCCAGTTTTCTGATCTTCTTCGTCTTTCCATACCGGATTGGTGATCGCATCAAAGTCGTGGATAAAGATGAAGACATCAGCGGTGAAATCCATGACATTCGGATGTTCCACGTGTTAATCAGACATGATAACGGCAACATTATCGCCTACCCCAATAGCCTGATGCTGCAAAAAGGGGTGATTAAACAAGTGAAAAAACCTTCCACCAAAACGACTCGCCGGCTTTATACCCGCATACCACGCAAATAAAAGCAAGGCTGCACCACGTGCAGCCTTAATTCTCTGATTGATTGCTCAGGCAAGTGATTCGTCTTTTTTGTGCTCGATAACCTGACTTTTATCGGCCTGGGTGATGGCAATGCGCCTTGGTTTCATCGCCTCCGGTACCTCTTTGATCAGGTGAATGGTCAACAACCCACTGGCCAATTCTGCATCTTTGACTTCGACGTATTCAGCCAGGTCAAACTTGCGCTCAAATGAACGATTCGCTATCCCCTGATAAAGGAACTTACTTTCCGCTTTGCTGGATTTGTGCCCTTTTATCATCAGGACACCGCGTTCAACCTGAATATCGAGTTCGCTTTCGTCAAACCCGGCAACGGCTAGTGTGATGGTATATTGGTTTTCGCCCACCATTTCAATATTGTACGGAGGGTATCCCGCTGAAACTGGATCAGCGTTCAGTGCGCTGTCGATCATCGACGCC
This sequence comes from Vibrio sp. V38_P2S17PM301, assembly GCF_009904845.1. NCBI lineage: Bacteria > Pseudomonadati > Pseudomonadota > Gammaproteobacteria > Vibrionales > Vibrionaceae > Vibrio > Vibrio sp. V38_P2S17PM301. The sequence continues at coordinate 39,018 of NZ_WXWO01000027.1, forward strand.
AGCCGATCAAAACCAATAGTATTACGATAAAGTGGAGTCAGATCAATTGAGTTCATAATATCCTCCTAAAGAAGCAATATTAATATCCAACAAATCCGGTATTAATCTCTCTGAGACTTAATACCTACTATTTAAATATGAATACTTGAAATAAAAATCAAGAGACTATTTATATTTTTAAATAACAAATAAATAAAAAATATAACGTTAAGTAATATATGCCATTAGTGAATCGTTATGTTTCCTGGCTGAATAAGATCAGACATATTCATGGTAACCAAAATAATATTGACCTTTGTTGGCACAGTACGACAATTTGGATATACCGTAAAACATGTATTTCCAGTGTATCGCGGAAACACTTGGGCAACCGGCCAAATACCCTGATTCTGGTGCAAACCAGATTCCTCAACGCAACAGTGTAACGACGGATAAGTTTTGTTTGTTTCCATCTCACCTCACTTATTCTACTACGCTCACTTTCCACTCCAAATTGAGCGGGCGCCTGGCCCGCTCGTCAGGATTAACCTTCCTGAGATTGATGCTCAGTCACCATCGCTTCAGTGGTGATCATTAAACCTGCTACGGAGGCTGCAAATTGCAGAGCAGAGCGAGTAACTTTGGCTGGATCAAGGATCCCCATCTCAAGCATATTGCCATAACTGCCCGTAGCCGCATTGTAGCCATAATGCGTATTACCTTGTTTCACCGCATTGGCTACCACAGAGCCTTCGTCACCGGCGTTGATGGCAATCTGGCGCAGAGGTTCTTCCATTGCACGCAGCGCAACCCGAATCCCCACGTTTTGATCGTCGTTGTCACCTGTCAGCGAGCTCAGCTCATTGGCAATTTTTGCTAAGGTTACGCCACCACCGGCAACAATGCCTTCCTCAACCGCCGCGCGGGTAGCGTGAAGCGCATCATCCACACGGTCTTTTTTCTCTTTCATTTCCACTTCAGTCGCTGCGCCAATCCGGATGACCGCAACCCCACCGGACAGTTTAGCGATACGCTGCTGCAGCTTATCCTTGTCATATTGGGAAGTAGTATTGCCCATTTGATGTTCTATCGTGGCAACGCGCTCCCGAATAGCATTTTCATCCGCTGCACCGCCTATGATGGTAGTGGTATCCTTACTAATCGTCACTTTCTTCGCACTGCCCAGTTGCTCCAGTGTCACTTTTTCCAGCTCAAGGCCAAGCTGCTCGGTGATCACAGTTCCTGCTGTCAGTACAGCGATGTCTTCTAACAAAGCTTTACGGTTATCACCAAAGCCTGGCGCTTTCACCGCTGTTGCTTTCACGATACCACGCAGGTTGTTCACCACCAGTGTTGCCAACGCCTCACCTTCGATGTCTTCGGCAATGATCAGAAGTGAACGAGAAGCTTTGGCAACCGACTCCAGAACCGGTAGCAACTCGCGGATATTACTGACTTTCTTGTCAACCATCAGGATATACGGGTTTTCTAATTCCACCGCGCCAGCTTCCTGATCGGTAATGAAATACGGCGAAAGGTACCCACGGTCAAACTGCATGCCTTCAACAATGGACAGCTCATTATCCAGGCCCTGGCCTTCCTCTACAGTGATCACACCATTACGACCAACTTTGTCCATCGCTTGAGCGATGATTTCACCAATCGCCAGATCACTGTTGGCTGAGATACTGCCAACTTGGGTAATGGACTGTTTATCGTCACAAGGCTGTGCCATATCACGCAGCTTTTCGACTGCTGCCGTAACGGCTTTATCAATACCGCGTTTCAAATCCATGGGATTCATGCCCGATGCCACAGCTTTCAGGCCTTCATTGATCAATGACTGAGCCAGTACCGTTGCAGTCGTCGTACCATCACCGGCTTCTTCATTCGCTTTGGACGCGACCTGTTTTACCATCTGAGCGCCCATGTTTTCGAACTTGTCTTGCAGCTCAATTTCTTTGGCAACGGAAACACCATCTTTGGTGATCACCGGAGCACCGTAAGCCTTGTCCAGCACCACATTGCGTCCTTTGGGCCCCAAAGTCACTTTCACGGCGTTCGCTAGCAGGTTGACCCCTTTCAGCATTTTCTGACGGGCATCATTTTCAAACAATACATCTTTACCAGCCATGCTCTTCTCCTCTTAGCATTACAACAATGACTTATTCAGAAACCGCCAATACATCAGACTCAGACAGGATCAGATAGTCCTTACCGTCGATGTTTTCTTCTTTAACGCCATAACTCTCGTTAAAAATGACGGTATCGCCGACTCGGACTTCCATCGCTGCCCGTTCGCCATTCTCCAGGCGCACGCCCTGGCCAACGGCGACCACTTTGCCACGGTTGGATTTTTTAACCGACTTTGAGGTCAGAACAATTCCCCCTTCAGATTGATGCTCAACGTCAAACCGTTCAACAATCAGTTTGTCATGCAAAGGACGAATATTCATTTTGGGTTGCCTCCTATATATTTATACCCATTATAAAAGACATCGAGGTTATCGTATTATTGCGCAGTCCTGCGCGTCGATTTTTATATATGTTCATTCATGAAAACTTCAAGAGAAAGTATTAATAAAAATTTTTTATTAACCAACAAACAATATTTATCGCTCTTGTCAAACAGTCTGAGGCGTAATAGTTGCTGACGAAACGATGGAATACTGATAGCTTAATGGTTTTGGCGATTTCAACAGGGATAGTATGTTTAATCAGGTCATCAGTATTCTGTTCCCGGTGTTCGCACTGGTTCTGGTCGGGTTCTGTGTCGGACGCTGGTTAAAACCGGATTTTCGCCCTATAAACCGCATCAATATGGACGCTTTCACACCCGCACTGGTGTTCTCCTCGCTGGTCGCGATGCCGCTTGACACCAGCCAATTACCTTTATTGAGTGCGTCTCTTATCGCCATTCTGCTGCCCGCTGTAATTATGCTGCCACTGTGCCGGCTGTCCGGCCTGAACTATAAGACCTGGACACCTCCACATATGTTTCGTAACAGTGGAAACCTGGCTATTCCGTTGTTTACTTACACATTTGGTGACACTGCTCTTGCGCCTGCGGTGATGCTGTTTGTGGTATCGGCCTGTCTTCACATCAGCCTCGGCATCATGTTGCTCAGTCACGGCAACCCAATCAAACAAGTTGTTCGTATGCCGATTTTTCTGGCCGCCGCCGCCGCTTTATTACTCAACCTGAGTGGTCTTTCGGTCTGGGCCCCCCTCTACGAAGCAACCGCCTTGCTCGGACAAGCAGCCGTACCCGTTATGCTTCTGTCACTCGGGGCACAGATGTGCAATATGCGCATGAGCGGTTTGAAAATCGGTTTACTTTGTACCGGACAATCGCTACTGACGGGCGCCATCGCATTTACGGCTATTTACCTGTTGGTACCGCTGCCCTCGCTGCATTTGCAAATGATGGTCCTGTTTACCATGTTGCCGCCTGCTGTTATGAACTACCTGTTTGCTGAGCGCTTTCACGTGGAGCCTGAGAAAGTGGCGTCTATGGTGCTGTTTGGCAACTTTTTTAGTATTTTGACCTTGCCACTGCTTCTGGCGCTGGCGTTATCTCTGGCCTAGTTGGTTTATTGGTATTAGACGTATACCAGCGCTACGAACAGACCTTCACAGGCACGGTGTTCGATTCCTCTTCAAACCACACCAGTGACCAACACAAAACAACCGCCATCCAGGCGGTTGTTTTATTTGTCATGCTATTGAGCAAGTTCAATAGTCTCCGTTTGCGATGGCGCAGCATGCCCGACCGCATTGGTGCCTATCACCGTGACATCCAAACTCCCGTTTTGCCAGCCAGACATATCAACGGGTGTATCCGTGATCCACTCGCCAGAACTGTTAAGCGTCGCGGCAACCGTTGCATGATCCGTGTCTGGTTCGAGTTGTGAGATGACCGTCACTTCAACCGTATCTCCGGCCAAAAATCCTTTCGCATCACCGGACAGAATCACCGACGCCGATTCCGTGGCATCAATAATGTCATCTCCGGTCACCGGGTGACGAGTCAATAGCGGTATCACTTCCAAGGCGTGCGTTTGTGGCTGGCCCGAATTGCCAGCACTGTCCTGATAACCATCAATCAACACAGTGACCGACGTTGCATTCACCGGCAATGCAATCTCAGCGGACACACCATTCCAGTTGGTTGCCAACTCGGTGGTATCGCCGAAATCGACCACCTTACCAGCCACCGTGGCGCTAAGGTGGGCAACAGGCTCATCAAACGTCAGCGCTAAACTCACCTTATCGTTTTCTGTTGGATTTTCGGGCGTGGCATTGAGTGTCGTCATACCCGGAGCAAGCGTATCGCGGATTTCGATCGCACGACTGACTTGCGTTGCCGCTACCCCAGAACCGGACAGGTTAGTTCCATCAATCAATACCGTCAGTTGTCCCACCTCCCAGGACGACCAGTCAAGTGGGCTCCCGATATTCCAGTTACCATCAGAAGCAACACTGACCTGCGTAGCATACTCTTCAGTGGTGTCGCGCATCACGTGCACCGACAACTCATCCCCCGTTTTGAAACCTTTGCTGCTGCCAGTGATGGTCACGGAATGACTCTCATCGGAGTCGATTACATCGTCTCCGGCGATAGCGTTCAGTTGGATCAAAGGCGTAACCTGAATGGAGTGACTAAAGGCTGCGCCCGGATTTCCAGATGCGTCGACAAAGTCACGGATCACCGCATCAATACTGGTTTCATCCGCGCCAAAGCTGACCGGAGCATTGGTCGTCCCACTCCAGGAGTCCGATGCACTGCTGGTGTCACCAAAATCCACATTCACGTCGCCAACCTTAGCCGTAATACCAGTGACTGGTTCATCAAACTTCACCGTCAGAGTCACGGCCTGATTGAACTGTGGATTCAGCGGTTGCGACTCCGCAGAGATGGCCGACGGCGGTTGGGTGTCCACCCGCGTAACCAACCGGCTGACCGAGTCGGCGTCAATGCCCGGCGAGTTACTGGCTGAAAGATTCACCGATACGTCTCCCACCGGCCACGCCGTCAGATTATGTGCAGCCGTGTGCCAGTGCCCATCGGCCGTCATCTCCGCATGTTCTTCGAAGGAGTAAGTAGGGTCGACAGTAGACACTACTGCAACGGTGACACTGTCACCAGATACAAACCCCACGCCCGTGCCTTCAATCACAACTGAGCTTGCTTCCGCAGAGTCTATCTCATCATTTCCAGCCACTGGTGATAATGATAGCTGCGGTTTCACCGCTACATTGGTGGATTTCGCCGCTCCGCTGTTTCCAGAAACATCGGTGTAACCCGCCTTTACCTCAGCAATCACGGCTGAAGAGCCTGCACTCAGAGTCAGAGGACTCGCCGTTTCGCCCGTCCATGTTGTCGCAAGCTCATTGTTCGGGAAAATGACATCCACTCCGTCGAGGCTGGCACTCACGTTGTTAACCAGTTCACTGAAAGTCACCGTGATGGTGGCTTTACTGCCGTTAACTGGGTTTTGTGGCGATATCTGGATATCACCGGTGATTTCCGGTACCACGGTATCTTCATAACGAACACTCTCGGTCACAGAGCTGGCAGCAACCGACTCACTGTTGCTCCCCGAGACAGACACCTCAATATCGCCACTTGGCCAAGCGCGGATATTCTGCGCAGCGGTGGCCCATACGCCATCTGCCTGTACCAATGCGGTCACGCTGAAATGGTCAGCAGAGTTGCTGGCCTGCGCTTTAACCGTCAATAGTTCACCACCAGCGAAACCTCTTGCCTGACCTGAAATGAACAGGCTTTCAGCTTCCGATTGGTCGATGCCGTTTCCGCCTGCAATAGGGTCCAGTTCGATCACAGGTTTCACGTTGACCATTTGAACATACGGTGTCGGGTTTCCCGGGTTGTTGGCGGTATCCAGATAGCGACTGACTTGCACCTCAACCTGAGTTTGCCCGGCCACCAGAGCAATGCTGCTGTTGGTTGTACCTTCCCACTCCTGGCTGACGTCTCCCGCTACACTGAACGCCACTGGCACGCCCGCTACGCTTGCTTGCACCTCTTTCACCCGCTCGCTGAATGTAAGAGAGAGCGTCACGGGCTTTTGATCTTCCGGATGTTCGGGGGAAACATCGACACTGTTCACTTGCGGGGCAATCGAATCTTCATAACGGGTGACATGGCTTGCCACACCAGATTCAATCCCATCAGAGTTTGTCCCCGATACACGAATGTCGATGTCACTTTGCTCCCAACTCGTCAGATGATGCGCGGCCGTTGCCCAGTTGCCGTCGGCCTGAACCACCACATCGCTTTGTTCAAAACGATCTATCTCTGGTCTATCCCGAGAAGTGACTTCCACCTTAAGTTTGTCATTCACGGCAAAGCCTTTAGCGGAACCTGAAATGACCACGTTGGTCGCTTCAGCTTCTGTGATCACGTTATCGTCCGTTACATTATTGACCGTCACCATGGGTGTCACCGACACCGCCCGCTCTACCCGCTCGCCTGTATGGCCGATCCCATCAGAATAAGTTGCCTTCAGCAGCAGTGGAATAGTCGTATCGCCCGCACTCAATACAATCGGCGATTCAGTGTTTCCTACCCACTCTTCACTGGCACCGTTTTCTGTAAAGGTGATATTGACCCCCGCGAGGATCGCTTCGACCCCGGAGACAGGCTCATCAAACGTCAGTGTAACTTGTACGCTTTCCCCGTTCCCCGGATGTTCCGGCATTGTCGTGGCTAACGTCATCGTTGGCGGCTGATTGTCGACATAGTAGGTCATGATCAGCGTATTGCCAGTTGCGTTGCCTCGGCTATCCTGCGCCGAGCCGACAATTTCAAACCGCGCCACATCAGGGTACTCAGAGCTCTCAGAATCTAAGGTGAAGTGATACCCATGATGGTAAGCATCACTGCTGGGATCGAGAATAAACTCCACATCCGTCGCCTGATGGCGCAGAGAAGGCTCGGCGTGACTGTACCAGTACACCGCTTGCTGTGGTGGCTGGCTGCTGGTCTCAATACCTGAAATATCCTCAAGACTCAATGTCGAAGCGATTTTCCCCGTGATCGTATAATCTTGCCCGGGGCCGCTGATAAAACGGCCATCACTTTGCAAGGCATCCGGTAGCACACGCATCTCAGGCGGAAACTTATCGATACTTTCGCCAGGAGAATCAAACACGGTGTCACTGCCAATGCTGGGGTTAGCCATAGCGAACAGGTCCGCCTGTTTCAGCGCTGTCGAGGCATCAACCTGGTATTGCGTTGTCGCAACGTTGAAGTAGCTCTGGGCCAGCTCGCTACGGTAAGTGTCTGCACTCAGATCCCGGTTTCCAATTGTGATTTGGCCTTGAGTGCCTTGCCCGTTGGCTTTTCCGTCGTAGAGAAAGTCGTCGTAAAACCCTTTGGCATAGTCGGTCGTATCTGTCTCTGCACTATTGGATGCAGCCATGTCTGCCAGTGCTTCAAGTAGAAATCGGTGTTGATACGGTTTGGTAGGCGGATTCGGGATGGTCGCGTTGAGCATGTCGGTGGTCGCGTATTGAGTCAGGGCAGGATTAAACCCAAAAAAAGACGCATCCTGACTTTCCAGAGCGGTGTTGACGTCGGTTAAAATAGACGCCGCGTTTTGCGGCGTTTTGTCGTCGGCTTCGAGCGCATTCCAGGCATTGTCAAACAACCCCGTCTGGTACACCGAAAGTTCCGTCAGGTATACCGTACCGGACTCCGCGCCTGAAAAATACGCGCCAATATTGGCCATCTGTTGGCCCTGGCTGTTTTCATCCTGCTCACCATAGCGAAATGTGACCGATTTTTTCGCATCGAGACTGTCTTGCCATTGATAATAGTGCGTTCCCGCATTGCTCTGTAACACGACGCGGAAAAACTCATACTTAAACGGATTAAACTGGGTTTCACACTCTGCCACATCAAGGGCTTTCTCTCCAGAGACACTGTCCACCTGTTCGGTGTTACAACTGGCAAGAAAGCTGAAATCACTGTTGATTGACTTCAAACCCTCAATCCTTGCTGTGGCATTAATAAAAGGCGTAACCACCTTAAGGCTCGGCAGGTCAAAGGTAGACTTGAAATACACTTCCGACTTGTCACTCACGTTGCCGGAAGAATCTCGGACTTTAATCACAAGTTTCTGTGAATACTCTTCGGTCGTACTGGCGAATGTCGTGCCGAGAATTTCTTTCACGTATGGAATGTAATAGATCACCTCTGACACTCTGCCATCTTCTTCACGAATCAATTGCTCATGAGGAATACCCGCTTCTTTACTGTCAGTTGACGCCTGAGTTTCTTTACTGGATATCCATTGATAGTCACTGCCTGCAATGTTCTTTTTCCGATAATACTCTACCGACAGAGTCAACTTGTCTGCAGACGTTCCGTAGATGTCACCATTGGTTGGATCGTACACCGTGACCTTGACATAGGGAATTTTGTTATCGTTGAGTGTCGACGCCTCAAAGTCTGCAAAATTGATGTTTCCCAACGTAGCCTTAATACCGTCAACAGCATAGGCGTAATCGATCTTCAGGTATTGGTTGGACTCGTCCACGGTAACCGCATCATAGGTGGTATCTCGATATATCTGAGAAACCGGGTTGTCATCGACAATAAAGTTCATCTCGACACCGTCCGGATATTCCAGAATACGCACTGGCGGCGTGTCGTCTTTGTAGACGGTAAACTGCTCCTGACCTTTGTTGCCGAGTATGTCTTCCGCGGTGAGATTGAACAAGGTACTGTCACCGAATGAAGAGGTCGTATAAATCTGGCTGAACTTACACCAGACATTCGAGCCTTCATTGATCTCCGAACACTCCAGATTTGTTGGGTTTTGAGCACCCAATCTCACTTGAACATAGCTGAGCTTAGCCGGATTTTCTTTGACGATCCCTTCAAGGGTATAATCCGTTTTGGATGAGCTGATCGCGTCGGCCGAATTGACCACAATGACGGGCGCAATGTTGTCCCAGTCAAAATCAATCGTCACCCCATTTTTCGCTTCGTAACCATTGCCCAATACGTCCGATGCATACACCACTAAGCGTGCTTGTACCGGGTCGTCGTCCTGAGGATCAGTATCCAGTGCATCCAATGCCAGAGTAAACACGTTCACTTTAACCTTCGTATCCCGAGGACCAGACTTAAAATCGGACGTATCCAGTTGGCAATACTCTCCCGCAGGACTGACCGGACACTCAAATTCTGTGCTCCAACTGCTGTCGCTTTTCATCTTCCATTGCAACATCACCTGCACGTTGTCGACACCAATAGCGTCACTGAGGCCAATGTCGACACTGTCGTCGCCTTTCAGGGTGTCACTATCCAGACGGGTAACCACTGGCGGATCCAGATCGATGTCCGTTTCTGATCGCGGCGGAATGACCGAGCTACCAGAGCCATTGGTACCGAGATCATTGATATGTTGGCTGAAATTTTTGTAATCAGAAACCGGCGTCCCGGAAATATTCAGATCCGGGTCACTGACTACGATCAGCACATGCTGCGCCATGCTTTGGGTATACAGATCACTGGTCACGTAAGACTGACCAAAAGCCATGTCTTTCAGCAAGCCTGAACTGTCTAATTCTCGCCCATCGAGCTTACCATCGGCGGAAATGTCGCGATAACCAATATCAGACAAGTTCATCGACGTATACGTCAACTCACTGTCGCTACCAGGATATTGCTTGATGAAATCATAGGAATATGAGGAGTATGCCGTCAAAAGCGCGCCATACTGATGACCCGCAGACGCGAAGCTGCTTTGCCCACCCGTGGTAATATCAATTGGCTTGGTGGTATTGACGTTAAAGCCGTACATACTGATGAACGTTGAAATGGCATTGTCTACTGACGCGGTGGCATCCAGACCCTGGCCGATATTGTATTCTGCCAGACCCGCAACCTGATAGGTTAAGGGAGTCACCATCACCGATTGGTCTGTCCCTTCGGTGTAGTTGATGACGCTCGACATCGAAATAATTTTGCCTTCGCTCAATGACACGATATTTTTCGTCAGCGGATCCCGGTACGCACCACCTTCGGCTTTGATCATTAAAGGCATGGTCGACGCGTCAATTTTGACCAAGTAGTCACCCACCGGGTTGGTTGAGGTCTGCCCTAAAAGGCGCCCAACTTTGCCATTCTGATACTCATAGACGGAAACCGTTGCCCCCGATACTGGCGCATCAAAAACGTTTCCTGAAATCACTCCTTTGACGCGCGATGGCGGCGAGGTGTCTTTTCCTCCTCCACCGCCCCCACAAGAACTGATCGCTAATATTGAAAGTATGGCGCAAGCAAGCTTGTTTTTATTATTGAATCTCAACATGATTTCGACGTTGTATAAAAATTTACCAAATTATATTTTGGCTAATAAAAAGAACAACAACTCGAAATAACAACCCAATATATCGCTTTGATCTTAAGATAATGAAGTTAGATAGTGATTAAAAATAAGAC
>NZ_WXWO01000086.1:0-47262 GCF_009904845.1 Vibrio sp. V38_P2S17PM301
AAGTGTGAATATTATTGAAGCGGAATGCTGCGCAGATCATATTCATATGCTTTTAGAAATACCACCGAAGATGAGTGTTTCATCATTTATGGGGTATTTGAAAGGAAAAAGTAGCTTGATGCTCTATGAGCGATTTGGGGATTTGAAGTTCAAGTACAGGAATCGAGAATTTTGGTGTCGAGGGTATTATGTCGATACGGTAGGAAAAAACACCGGCAAGATACAAAGTTACATAAAGCACCAACTAGAACAGGATAAAATGGGAGAGCAATTGTCGATCCCGTATTCAGGTAGCCCGTTTACGGGCCGCAGGAAATAGTCATATGCAAATGTCAGATCACTACGCGCCTGCTAGGGCGCTGCCAGTAGGAGAGCCTTATAGGCGCATATGAAAAACCACCGGCTATGCCGGTGGATACTTTTTTTGATCAGAGCGATTCGATGTCTTGTGTGCGTGCCGTCACGGTTTTTTATCATCACCATCAGGATTTTTAGTTGTTGTTTTGTCAGGCGCCTTCTTATAATCGCGCCGTTCTAAAGAGAACCTACTGTGTATTTTACAGCATCTCGTTAGGCGAGGCTCCTGTTCAAACATAGGCCACTGATCCCACGACATCGAGAGATGCCCAGGATTAGGACAGTTATCATCGGCTTAAGGTGTTAACCCAAGTGGCTTTCACGTCAGTGAATACGTTGTACAGTGCTGAAGCTAAGACGTGGGGATTGTTCCTTCCTTCTTATACAGCTTTTATTTTCTCGACCTTCAACTGCTGTTTTCTTGCATCAAAGATCAATCAATTCAGGTCTGTCCTGAGTCACATGAGGTATGTGTGATGAATGTAATGAAAACTACTAACCCTGTTGTAGTAGCAGCTCAAATCAAGCAACTCACCGCTTTTTCTCACAAACTGGCGAATGCGCCAGACAGCGAAAAGTGGGTACAAAAACTGGTCAATTTGTCTGATCAGGAAGCCAAATATGTTCTGTGTCAGTTGTCACAAGCGCAATTGGTGACCATTTTCAGCCGTATCTCTCCGGAGCTGGCGGCGGACGTTGTGGCGTATATGCAAAAGCCTCAGCTGGAAGCCGTTCTGACTGCGTTACCGCAACGGACGGTGGAAAAACTGCTGCGGATTTTGCCGGCACACGAAAGAGAGGCGATCTTCGACTTCCTGGCCAATGAAGAAGCGTTGCAGTTGCAACGCAAGCTGAACTGGCCGGACGAATCGGTCGGCGCCCACATGCACTCAGATGTGCTGACCTTATCCGTGACCCAAAGTCTCAGCGAAGCGAAACAAGTACTCTATGAGGCCTGGGATACACCGCACCATCACCTCAATAATATGTATGTGGTGAACGAGTACGGTCAGCTTGTTGGTGAAATCAGCCTGAAAATGCTGCTGGTTGCGTCGGCAGATCAAACCCTGAGCGACATCATGCAGCCCAAAGGCGAGGTGCTGGATGTCTCTCTGGATCAGGAGCAGGCATCACGCCGCTTACTGGATCTGGATGTTACGGTGTTACCGGTCGAGCACAATGGTTTGCTGGTTGGTTTCTTCTTCCTGGATGACGCGGTTGATATCCTGGAAAAGGAAACCACAGAAGATGCGGCGATGCAGGGGGGCTCAATGCCGCTGGATGCCAGCTATCTGCAAACCTCTCCTTGGAACTTGTGGAAAAAACGCATTGGCTGGTTGTTGGCGCTGTTTCTGGCCGAAGCTTACACCGGTACGGTATTGAGAGCGTTTGAAGAGCAACTGGAAGCGGCCATCGCGCTGGCATTCTTTATTCCGTTGTTGATTGGGACCGGAGGCAACAGTGGCACACAGATCACCACCACTATTATCCGGGCAATGGCCGTGGGCGAAGTAAGTTTGAAAAACCTCGGTTCGGTGCTGAGCAAAGAGCTGACCACCGGGGTGATGATTGCGCTTGCCATGGCTGGCGCGGCTTGGGTGCGAGCCTGGAGTCTGGGGGTCGGTGTTGAGGTCGGGCTGGTGGTGACACTGACCATTCTGGCCATCGTACTGTGGAGCGCATTTGTATCGTCCATCATTCCGATGGTACTGCGCCGCTTAAGTATTGACCCGGCGGTGGTTTCTGCGCCCTTTATTGCCACGCTGGTCGATGGCACGGGCCTGGTGATTTACTTCGAAATCGCTAAGTTAATCTTGCCTGAACTGGCATAAAGACAAAGCCTCCGTAAGGAGGCTTTTTTATTTTCGGCGATGTCAGTTATTCTGCGATGCCACCTTGCGTCAGCTTGGCCGGGTCGAGCAGGCGTTCGAGTGTCGCCCGGTCGAGATCGGTTTGCTCTTCAGCAACGTCAATGATCGGCCGACCCTGCTTGTACGCCAGTTTGGCGATCTCAGCCGCTTTCAGATAACCAATCACCGGGTTCAGTGCGGTCACCAGAATGGGGTTGCGTGCCAGGGCGGTGTCCAGGTTGTCACGACGCACTGTAAAGGTGGCGATGGCTTTATCAGCCAGCGCAACAGCGCTGTTACTCAACAGCTCGATGCTTTCCAGCACGTTATGCGCGATCACAGGGAGCATGACATTGAGTTGGAAGTTACCGGCTTGCCCCGCGATGGTAATGGTGGTGTCGTTGCCGATCACTTGGGCTGCGGCCATGGCTGCGGCTTCTGGGATAACCGGGTTCACTTTGCCGGGCATGATGGAGGAACCTGGTTGCAGGCCTTGCAGCTCAATTTCACCCAGTCCGGCTAACGGGCCCGAATTCATCCAGCGCAGGTCGTTGGCGATTTTCATGATCGCGACAGCGGCGGTTTTTAACTGGCCGGATAATGCAACGATGGCATCCTGACTGCTGAGGTTAAAAAAGAAGTCGTCGCTGGCGGCAAAACGGACATGTGTGTCTTGGGTCAGATTATCGGCAAACGCGCGTGCAAAACGTGGATCCGCATTGATGCCGGTTCCAACGGCTGTTCCGCCCTGTGCCAGCTGTTTGACCGATGTCAGCGCACTTTCGATGGCGGATTTTGCGTGGCGGATTTGTTGTTGCCATCCGCCTAATTCTTGTTCGAAAGTGACTGGCATGGCGTCCATTAAGTGGGTGCGACCGGTTTTCACCACGTCCGCCAGTTCGGCTTTTTTCTTTTCCAGTACGTCAATAAGGTGTTCCAGTGCCGGAAGCAGCTGTTTTTCAGTCAGCAGTGCGCTGCTGACCTGAATAGCGGTCGGTATCACGTCGTTGCTGCTTTGGCCCATGTTAACGTGGTCATTGGGGCTGACATCACCGCCGAGCTGGGCACTGGCTAATGTGGCGATCACTTCATTGGCATTCATGTTCGAACTGGTGCCTGAGCCCGTCTGGAACACATCAATCGGAAAATGCTCGAGATGCCGGCCGTCAATGACCTGCTGAGCCGCGTCTGCGATCGCATTGGCGATGTCACCTTCGAGCAAACCGAGCTGCGCATTGGTCAGGGCTGCGGTTTGTTTGATTTGAGCCAGTGCCTGAATAAAAGCAACGGGCATGGTGTGGTGGCTGAATTGAAAATTGTCGACTGCGCGCTGGGTCTGAGCCTGGTAGAGAGCATCCTTTGGGACGTTCACATCGCCCATACTGTCTTTTTCAATCCGATATTGTTGAGTCATGGTGTATTCCTTTTCGGCTACAAAGGCGTATTCAAACGCTGTAATTCTTGTTTTAAGGATAGGAACTTTATGTCGCCATCGGAGATATGATCGTAAAAACGTTTCAGACACAGCAATGGCGTATGTACGGCATCCAGACAGATCTGGCGAAAGACGCGCGAGCGAGTCGTATCGTCAATACCGTCTAATAGATGAAAGTACACCTGACGCAGAAACAGCTCACACAACAGTGGATTCTGATGTTCCGCCCCGTATTCATAATAAGAAGTCAGTAAGAGCCCACAATGGACATAATTGCAGATAATATCAGGCTCGAAACCGCACGCGGTATAAGGATCCAGAAAACGATCCTGGGCTTGATAAAAGGCGCGATAGAGGGCTTGTTGTTGTTCCATAGGGCTCTCACTATTTTGTTAATGATAATTATTATCATTAAATGCGAGGTGAAGCAACCTTAACACACGCCCATTACTGCCAACCCCAGTGGTAACAATGATAATTTAAACTAACGATAGAACTTGCGAATGGATGAATCATATTTAATTTAGTATTCAGTCTGGTTGTTTGTTGTTTGCGAACACGATCTCTATTCTCAGCCATTATTGGCGCTGCTGCGCTTGATAGAGAGAGCGAATTAATGAACCTGACCCTGGACTATCTTTCACTCGCGATTTTGTTTGTTGTGCTGTTGATCTTTGTTTATGGCCTGATCGTGTTGCATGACATTCCTTATGAAATGGCGAAAAAACGCAATCATCCGCATCAGGAAGCGATTCACGTTGCAGGCTGGATCAGCCTGTTTTTTCTGCATGTGATTTGGCCGTTTCTGTGGATATGGGCCGTATTGTATGACCCGGACACTAAGCGCTGGCGTGGTATGCAGACGGAGGTGACTCAGGAGCAGTACGATCAACTGCTGGCGCGCATTGAACAGTTGGAACAACACAACGAGGTGAAGTGATGGAAACGTTGATTATTCTGAGTTACATCGCACTATGTGTGGTGGTGTTTAAAGTGTTCCGTGTGCCAAAAAACAAATGGACACTGACCACCGCCAGCGTGATTGGCATGTGTCTGGTCGGATGGATTTTTCTGTACATGGCGATGTATCAGCCCGTTTCGCGCATGGCCCGGGTGTACAGCGTGACCACACCAATCACGTCGCGAGTCGAAGGGTTGATCACCCAGGTCTACATCAAGGGAAACGTAGCGCTGAAAGCCGGTGACCCTCTGTATCAAATTGATCCGGCGCCATTTCAAGATAAGGTTGAGCGAATCGAGAGCGATATCCAGCGCACCGATGCGGCCATTGCGTTTTATCAGTCAGAGCTGGATCGCTACAAAAACCTGGGCCGAAAAGGCTTCTCGTCACAGGAGAGTATTGACACGGTTGAATCCAACTTGTTGGCTCAACAGGCGCAAAAGTCGCAATATCAGGCACAATTGTCGTTGGCAAAATTCAACCTGGATGCAACGACAGTGCGTGCACCAACGGATGGGTACGTCAGCCAGATGGCGTTGCGCCCGGGAATGAAGAGTCGAATGGTGCCGTTTCAGGGCAATATGACGTTTGTTCATCAAGAAGACAAACAGATATTTGCGGCTTTTAAGCAGTCACCGGCGCGCTACATCAAAGTGGGGTATCCGGCGGAAGTGACGTTCAACACCATTCCTGGCCATGCGTACAAAGCGCATGTTGTGCAAGTGAACGACATCATGGCACAGGGATCATTCCAACCCTCAGGTAAGTTGCAATATCCGGAACACATCCCGGCGAATGGACGTTTACTGGTCAAGGTGGAACTCGACGAGCCGGCGTTATTGCTGGGCATGCCTGTGCCTGCCGGAGCTGACGCCCACGTTGCTGTGTATTCACCAAAGTGGGAGATGTTCAGCATCGTACGCAAAGTGATACTACGAATGCAAAGTTGGCAGAATTGGGTATTTGAAGGTTAAATCCTCACTCAGCGAGAATGAGTAAAAGGGCGGGTTCAGTGGCAAGGAAATTGTGCACTGAATCCGCTTTTTTGTGCCTGCTTTTTTTAGGCGGAGGGCGAAAAAGATAGTATCCTCTGCTGTGCAACAACAGGCTTATTAGGTCTCACTCATCGGTTTCACGGAGGAAGCATGAGTCACAACCACTGGGAGCAGTTTTCCCGGAACTTTGAAGCAAAAAATAACTACGTAGTGGGCGAAGACAATGTCCGCAGGATCAAGCAGCGTTTATCTGCGATTACCTCGGTTGGAAAACTGTTGGAACTGGGTTGTGGCAACGGTACTTACACGGAGTGTTTTGTCGAGCAGGCCACGTCAGTGACCGCAACGGATTGGTCGGATGCCATGTTGGCGGTGACTGCGCAGCGCTTTGAGAATGAACCTAAGGTCCACGTCGAAAAAGCCAACTGTTTTTTCCTGCCTTACAAAGATGACACCTTCGATACCGTATTTATGGCCAATCTGCTGCATGTGATTCCCAATCAGGAGCGGGCGCTGATGGAAGTCCGTCGCGTGCTGAAACCGGCTGGTCGCTTGTACATTCTCAGCTATACGCAACATGAAATGAGCCTCTGGGAGCGTTGCAAACTGCGTTTTCGTTATACGCTTGCTTATCGAACTAAGCCCCGTCATGCGATTGTTCTTACCCCCTCTCTGACAGAATCGTTTTGCCGCGCAGCCGGTTTTAATGAGGTTCAATGCCAGATGTTAGGCAGCAAGGTGAAAGCGGTATTTGCTCAGGTAGTGACAACATAATCATTTAATAATCAATAAGATGAATTGACTTTTTCGCAAAGGCGAGCACAATGTGAACCGTTTTTTAAACCACGAAATGCTGACAAGAGGACACCCAATGGATCGTAATCTCATCCGGCAACTGCAAAGCCAGAGTTCCTGGCGATTGTTTTTTCTCGCGCTGGTGACTCTGGGGATCTACACCGCGTACTATGCGAAGAGTCAAAGCGAGAAAATTAACGCCCTGCCACACGGTATGACGCCGATTAATCAAGGTTTCATGGAGACGGTATTCGGTCTGGCCTGCATCGGTATGATGACGCGGGTACTGTCGATACTGCTCTACGACAATCTGATGTTGTCTCTTGTCGACAACCTGATTGGGTTGTCAGTATCGATTATGCTGCTGATTTGGGGCTTTAAGGCGCGTAACCGGGTGAACGCGGCGCTTGGGTTTGAGCCGGGTTCAGCACGGGCTTTCAGTGCGTTGTTTACGGTGTTGTTTACGCCCTTGTATTTCAACTATAAGGTGAACTGCCTGTGTGAAGAGCTGGACTCTGATGAGCAGAGCACGCAGACGCAGCTTGATGCCTAATAAAAAAGCGACGCGGATGCGTCGCTTTTTGTTGAACCCAGGTCAGCGATTATTGGTCGTTTAAGCGTGGCTCGACCAGATTAAAGCGATTTGGGATCTGATTATCGAGGACAGACATGAAGCGGTTAAGCAGTTGTTTGTCACCACTGAGCGTAATTTTGCCACTCTTGACGGCCTGTTCGGGGGTGACTTTGCCTCCCAGCACGCTAAACAGTGTCAGGTTATCCGAGCTGATTGTGCCGCTGCTGTCTTTTGGTTGGTAGTCTTTCGACGCGTTCATCACACCATTTTCGATTTCCACCCCATAGTTTTCACCGTTGAGTTTGAAATCAAACGCGATACGGCCTGCCTGAAGCGATTTTTCCGGCACAATGCGTGTTGCGAAGACCTGCATCATCAAATCCGATGGGATCGCTTTGATCACGTCCGGACCGGCGGTGTTGATTGGCTGTGGCAGCATTTGTTTATTGCGCAGCTCCTGGGCTGCGGTAAGGTACCAGTTACGCACCAGAGACGTTTCTTCCTGATACCCGAGTTGCTCAAAGGCATCCGCCATCAGATAGTTAGCATCGGTGTTGTCTTTGGTGTAAGCGACAATATTGTCCAGTAACTGAACCGTGAAGGCGTAGTCGCCTTTTTGGTATGAGTCGAGCGCTTTTTCGATCACCTTGCCCTCACCGCCGAATGCAGCAACGTAACGCTGTCCGGTTTCGGCGTCGGTATGGCGTGCCAGCTGCACAGGGTTGCCGTCGTACCAGCCGAGGTTATTGACATAAGTGGCGATCACGTTGTTTTCGAAATTGCCGTAGTAATCGCGGTTGTACCACTGTTTCATGATCGGATCGGCGATCTCAATGTGTTTGGCGATATCGCGCGGGCGATAACCATGGTTGGCCAGACGGGTGGTTTGATCATTGATGGCCTTGTAGAGATCACGCTGCCCTTTCATGTAGCTGACGACATCCTGATTACCCCAGGTAGGCCACGTGTGTGGTCCGAACAACACCTGAGCGTGGTCCTGCCAGTCGATGATCGCCTGGTTAATGTAGCTGGCCCATTTGCCAGCATCCCGCGTTTTAGCGCCACGTAGCGTGTAGATGTTGTGTTGCAACTGGTTGACATCTTCTGCCATAGAGATAGCCCCCCAAGCCGGGATTTCAAACACCATTTCAGCGGGTGCTTCGGAGTCCGGCGCCAAATGGAACTCAAACTTCAGGCCATCAATGGTGACTTCCTGCTTATTGTGTGTGATTTCATGTACAGCGGTAGGCAGCCCGTTGTCGCCATTTGGCACCAGCGGCCCCAGTGCTGCGGTTGTGATGCCTTTATCGTTTTTCGGTAAGACGGCGCCGTATTGGTAAATTGAGCGACGGCTCATGATGTTCCCAAATAAGACGTTTTCACTGACCGCTTCTTTCACAAACCCTTGCGGTACGTAAATCGGAATACGCCCGGATTGGAAGTCTTGTTCGGTGGCGAGACCGGTTTGGATCACCCCTTCAATACCACCAAAATGATCGGTGTGCGAGTGGGAGAGAATGATCGCTTTGAGCGGACGGTTACCGCGATGTTTGGCATACAGCTCGTAAGCCATTTTCATCGTTTTTGGCGAGAATTCGACGTCATAGAGAATGATGCCGTTCGGGGTTTCAATAATGGTCAAGTTGGCCAGATCATTGCCGCGCACCTGATAAATTTTATCGGGCAAAACTTCATATAAGCCGCCGCGGTTGACTAACTGAGAATGGCGCCACAAGCTAGGGTTGACGGTCGCCGGAGCGGGTTTTCCCTGCACAAACTGCATGGCCGGAATATCGGCAACACCTTCAATCAGGCCGCCATTGGGCAACGGTGCAATGAAGCCACGGTCGGCTTGTTGAAACGCTTTTGTGTCGGTGAAATCGAGCTGCTGATAAACCTCGTCATTGGCCTTGGTGGTGAAGTCAGTGGCGTCTTTGGTTTGGGAAGTAAACTGGTAGCTGCTCAGCGGTGCAGCGTAAAGTGACGGCGAAATCAATAGCGCCAACGGCACAAGTGCCAGACGTTTGGTTGCAATGAAGCTCACGGGCATTACCTCTCTAACTGAGTAAGAGTGGCAGACAGCTCTGCCACGGACTAAGTTAGAGTAAGTGGCGCTAACTGATTGATCGATAGAGCAACCGTAAAAAGTGGATTAAATATAATTCATCTTTTATTTGGCATTTGATTTATTTTTATTGAACTTAATTTGGCAGTCAGCGTGGATGGATGCAGCCGAGAGCCAATATCAGTGAAACTGGGTAAAACAGACATTCTGGTCGGGTTATTGCTTCCGACACCCATGTTCGTGTTGGGGCATGGGTATCTGCAATCGGAGAGAATAGGGTGGCGTATTTGTTCACGCAGCGCGGACACACACATACCGGGTTCGGATCATCGAATGGTAAGAACCGTTATCGGCCGTGCTGCCAGATGAACAAGTACGCCAGAAAAGAACTAGGCGGTCAGGGTAAACAGTTGGAGACCGAGAATACCGCTAATTCCCATCACCACAATCAACGACGCTTTGAACACGGCCTTGGACCAGAATTCGTAGTTATCATAGTTGACTGGGCGGAAAGTCACGCGTAGCCAGTAAAGACAGACCAGCGCGGCCACGGCAAGAAATTCATATTCCGCCTGACCAAACAGAAACAGGGCCATCGCGACGACGCTAAACGCAACCACGTAGGCTTTCATGTGTTTCTGAGCTTTCATGATACCGGATTTGACCGGCAGTACCGGAATACCGGCTTCACGGTAGTCCTGGATCCTGAACATCGCAATCGCGTACGAGTGTGGCATTTGCCACAAACAGAACAAAGTGAACAACAGGATTGCTTCAATACCGATGTAGTTAGTGACCGCCAGATAGCCCACCAAAGGCGGAACCGCGCCGGAAATACTGCCAACCGCTGTACCGTATACTGAGGTGCGTTTGTACCACATGGTGTAAAAGAAAACGTAAAACACGTAGCCCAGCAGGACCACCACTGTCGACAGTGGGTTGACCTTAAGGTACAGCGTTGCGGTACCGGCCAGCAACAGTACCAGAGCGTACACAAATGCAGCATCGATACTGATTTTACCCTGCACCATTTCGCGGTTGCGGGTACGCGCCATTTTGAAATCAATGTCGCGGTCAAAAATATTGTTGACCACACAGCCGGAGGCTATCACCAGTGCAACCCCAACCATGGTCACTGCAAGCAGTGACCCGGTTGCTGGCTCTGATTTGGCTGCGAGGAAGAACCCCGCAGCCACAGAGATCAGGTTGCCGAAAATGATGCCTGGCTTGGTCAGTGAGACATAGCTTTTCAGCATATCAGACCTACAGCATCATATTTTCGTGCAGGTTCCACATGATCCATAGGGAACCTGCAATCAGGATCAGTACCACAATGGCACTGAACACCAGTGACACCATGTTCCATTGGCCTGCTTCGGTTTTTACTTCCATGTGCAGGAAGTAAGCGAAGTGAACCACGATCTGCACGATGGCACAGCCAAACAGCAATGCGTAGGTGGTCGCTTCCGGCAGAGTTTGCGTCCAGGCAAAGTAAAACGGGATCACGGTCAGGATCAGTGAAAAGATAAAACCTTTCACGTAATCGCGTGCACCGGTGTCTGCGTGTTGATTGCTCATTACATCACTCCTACCAGGTAAACAATGGTGAATACACAGATCCAGACGATGTCCAGGAAGTGCCAGAACAGGCTCAGACACTGGAATCGGGTTTCCATCATCTCATTCAGGCCTTTGGTGCTCAGCTGGTGGTAACACACCGCCAGCCAGATCAGACCAAACGACACGTGCAGACCGTGTGTACCGACCAGCGTGAAGAACGCAGACAAGAATGCACTGTTTTGCGGGCCAAAGCCTTCTTCAATCAGGTGATGGAACTCGTAAATCTCCATACCGATAAAGCCCAGGCCGAACAGGAAGGTCACGGCCAGCCACAGTTTCATCGATGAGAGATCTTTGCGTTTCATCGCAATCATCCCGAAACCGAATGTGATACTGCTCAGCAGCAGTAGCATGGTTTCGACGAATACGAATGGCAGTTCAAAGATCTCTTTACCGTCCGGGCCATTGGCGGTTGCGCCAGCCAGTACCGCATATGTTGCAAACAGGGTTGCAAACAAAATGCAGTCGCTCATCAGGTAAATCCAAAAACCAAACAGCTTGTTACCACCGGTATCATGGTGGTGATCATGAGCGTGAGTATTAGCGTGCATAGGTCACCTCCATATCGTCTTCGTCACCGTCAGTCTGAGGCGTTGCCTTACCAGCTTCAGCCAGTTTCGCGCGGCGCTGCGCTTCGACTTCTTTGATTTCTTCAACGGTAACGTAGTAATCCACGTCTTCGTTGTAACTGTGACGGATACAAGCGACGACGATGCCGACAAAGCTCGCGGCAGCCAGCCACCAGATGTACCAGATCATTGCGAAACCAAAGATCATGGCCCAAGCGGACACATACATACCCGTTGGCGTGTTCTTTGGCATGTGAATAGGCTCGTATTCGACTTCTTGCTCAGGTTTGAATTCACCACGCTGTTTCTGGTACCAGAATGCGTCGACTTCATCGCCTTTTGGCAGGTGAGCGAAGTTGTAGAACGGCGGCGGTGAGGACGTTGCCCATTCCAGAGTACGTGCATCCCACGGGTCACCCGTCAGATCCAGGTTCTGGTTGCGGTCACGAATACTGACGTAGATTTGCACGAACTGGCACAGTACGCCAAGTGCAATAACCGCTGTACCGGCAGCTGCAATCGCCAGCAGCGGGAAGAACTCAGGGTTCAGATCCTGGCTGATACGGCGAGTCATACCCATAAAGCCCAGCGCGTAGAGCGGCAGGAAGGCCATACAGAAACCGATGATCCAGCAGTAGAACGCACGTTTGCCCCAAGATTCGTTCATCATGAAGCCTGTTGCTTTCGGGAACCAATAAGTCAGTGCCGCGAAACAGCCAAATACCACACCACCAATGATTACGTTGTGGAAGTGAGCGATCAGGAAGACCGAGTTATGCAGAACGAAGTCGGCACCTGGTACCGCCATCAGTACGCCAGTCATACCCCCGATCGAGAAAGTGATCAGGAAGCCGACGGTCCACAGCATAGGAGTGGTGAACGTGATGCGGCCTTTGTACATGGTAAACAACCAGTTGAATATCTTAACCCCTGTCGGGATTGAGATAATCATGGTGGCGATACCAAAGAAGGCATTCACGTTTGCGCCGGAGCCCATGGTGAAGAAGTGATGCAGCCATACAATGAAGGCCAGCACCGTAATCACGATGGTCGCCCACACCAGCGAGGTATAACCGAACAGCTTCTTACGCGCAAAAGTCGCGGTGACTTCGGAGAACACACCAAACACCGGCAGCACCAATATGTACACTTCCGGGTGACCCCACGCCCAAATCAGGTTGACATACATCATCATGTTGCCCCCCATGTCATTGGTGAAGAAGTGCATGCCCAGATAGCGATCCAAAGTCAGTAGCGCAATGGTTACGGTCAGAATTGGGAACGAGATGATGATCAGTATGTTGGCGCACAGGGAAGCCCAGGTGAACACCGGCATTTTCATCAGCGGCATAGACGGGGTACGCATACGCAATATAGTGACAAAGAAGTTCACACCCGTCAGCGTCGTGCCCACACCGGATATTTGCAATGCCCAGATCCAATAGTCGACCCCGACCCCGGGGCTGGCGTCAATACCAGACAAAGGAGGGTAGGCCAGCCAACCAGTACGACCAAATTCGCCAACACCCAGTGACAGGTTTGTCAGAATCACACCAACCACAAACAGCCAGAAGCTCAGGTTATTCAGGTAAGGGAATGCCACATCACGCGCACCGATCTGCAGAGGGATCACGATGTTCATCAAACCGATAACCAGAGGCATCGCGACGAAGAAAATCATGATCACACCGTGGGCGGTGAAGATCTGGTCATAGTGGTGCTGAGGCAGGTAACCTGCTTCACCTGCTGATGAGAGCAGTTGCTGGCTTCGCATCATCACCGCATCGGCAAAGCCGCGCAGCAACATGATCATTGCGACTGCAATGTACATGAAACCAAGTTTTTTGTGGTCTACCGAGGTAAACCATTCATTCCAAAGGTATGCCCATTTGCCCGCTTTGGTAACGGCCGCAAGAACAGCAACGCCGACGATCGCGATAACGGCCAGCGTTATCATGATAATCGGCTCATGATATGGAATGGAATCGAGAGTTAATCTTCCAAACATAGGGTTATCCTTCATCTTCGACCAGACAAGCTTTGTCAAAGCTGGCGTTCATTGAACCCGGGTATTGGGTTACGACGTTGGTGAACAGCTCAGGCACTACTTTCGAGTAGTAAGTCACTGGCTCATCAATCGATGGTTTTGCCAGGGCTTTATAAGCGCTCAGATCGGCCAGGGTATCTGGGCTGGACTGAACTTTTTCTACCCATTTATCGAAGCTGGCGCGGTCTGCGGTCGCAGTCGCGGTGAACTTCATGTGCGAGAATCCTTCGCCGCTGTAGCTGGCTGCAATACCCTTGAAGTCACCTTCGTGGTTAGCAATCAGATGCAGGCGGGTCACCATGCCTGGCATGGCGTAGATCTGGCTGCCCAGACGCGGGATAAAGAACGAGTTCATGATGTTGTCAGAAGTGAGCTTGAACTCGACAGGTACATCTTTCGGG
This sequence comes from Vibrio sp. V38_P2S17PM301, assembly GCF_009904845.1. Classification (NCBI taxonomy): domain Bacteria; kingdom Pseudomonadati; phylum Pseudomonadota; class Gammaproteobacteria; order Vibrionales; family Vibrionaceae; genus Vibrio; species Vibrio sp. V38_P2S17PM301. The sequence goes on from NZ_WXWO01000086.1 coordinate 13,670, forward strand.
AACACTACATGGTTTAGAGTGGCGATGTGTTGTTCTGGGTAGATGAACAGCCATTTCCAGTCCATGGAGACCACTTCAATCGTCATTGGCTCAACATCGCTGGCCAAAGGTTTTGAAGGTTCCAATTCATGCGTTGAGTGCCAGGTGATAGTACCGAGGATCGCGATGATGATGATAGGAATCGTCCATACCACCAGCTCGATCTTGGTCGAGTGAGACCACTCCGGAGCATACTCTTCGTCAGTATTCGACGCGCGGTATTTGAAAGAAAAGTAGATGGTCATCAGGATGACGGGGATCACCACAATGAGCATCAACACCAGTGAGGTGATGATCAGTTCTTTCTCTTGTACACCAATAGCGCCTTTCGGATTTAGCAAAGCAGAATCGCATCCGGAGAGCAGGAGAATGGCAAAAGCCAACCCAGCCCTAGACAAGATGCTTTTGTATCTTGAGGCTTCCATTAACTAACTTTCTCAATGTTTATCCGGCGGACAGGGCGGGCCTGAGTCACCGGGTTTAGTCGTTTGAATGTATTATGTTGAGCAATAGCAACGAAGCACTTCAAAGTGCGCTATCCGTAAGAGAATGGCGGTCGTTAATAACCCTGCTTCTTATATGGATTAAATGTTACACTTTGAAATACAATGTTACATCCGGCGCATTATGAGGATTTACAAGGGGAAGCTCATTAGACGAATATGAAAACTTACCTTTCATATTTGGTGTGTTCTAGGCGCGTGGTTTTATAAATGATAAGGATTTTCACTTACGGTTATTGTTATATAACCTTATGATTTTATTTGCTTAGTATGCTGTTCGGTTACTGGGTGCGATAGTCGGTTATTCCGTACGGTGCTGCTGATAAGTTGCCCGTTATTGTTGTGCAAATTTGTGATCTTAGTCCCTTATTATGAAATTGGTAAAATCACGTGTTTTGGCGAAAGCATTCGGTGCTTTTATACAAGGCTTGTTTGAGCCATTGATGGCCGGAATCGTTCTGTTGACTTTGGTGCCAGGTGATATAAATCGGCACTTTTTGCGTCTCAAACGGGACGGGAAGAATTTGCAACTGAGGAAACTGAGCAATGTGCCAGCGCGTGCTGACACACAACCAGTCGGTTTGTGCCGTCATCATCAGCGCGTTGGCGCTGGAGCTGGTGATATAGGCGACCTGGCGCTCCGGCTGTTTTTCCCGGGTCAGGGAATCGAGCGCGTAGAGGTTGTCACGTTGGGTTTTCCACAAGAGGTGCTTTTCTGCGTAAAACTGCTCATGGCTAAGGCGGTCTTGAATGCGCGGATGCTGCCGACTGGCAGCAACAGCCAGATCGATGTGAAACAGCAGTTGATTATGATAGCCGTGATCTTCAAAAGGTATGGTCGCCAGGATCAGATCCACTTTGCGTTTGCGCAGTTCTTCTTGGCGATCCTGCTCATTAAGCCGTTCAACGTCGGCGTGAATCGTGATGTTAGGCGCATGCAGAGACTGGTACACTGACAACGCTGGCAGAACCATCACGTCAATGTCCTGATGGCTGGAAATGCGGAATGTCCGTTCGCTGGTTAATGGATCGAACAAGGTGCGCGAGCTGCCACCATTGAGTAAAACGCTGAGCGGAGCTTCGATTTCGGCGTGCAGTTCAATGGCAAAGTTGGTCGGGGTAATACCACGTCCCTGGCGGATGAACAGGGGATCCTGATACAGTTCACGTAGACGATTCAGTGCATGACTGACCGCAGGCGGAGTGACGCCTGTGAGCTCAGCGGCTTCGTTGACGCTGCGAGTTTTCATCACCGCATCGAAAGTTTTGAATAAGTTCAGATCCATTATGGGTTTCCATCAGGCCATCCTTAGCCTGAGATTAGACATAAACCGTATGATTTACAATATGTTATGTCGTTGCATATTGGCGCTGAAGGTGTGCCAGCACGTCATTCAGCGAATCATTAATCTGGTGGCCGAAGGCTCGCACTTCCGCACATGGCTGAACCAAGTCGGGGATCTGAAAGGTGGTCATATTGGCCGCAACTGCCGAGCGCACGCCATTATTTGAATCTTCAAAGGCCAGGCACGCTTGCGGCTGAACGCCAAGACGGCCAGCAGCCAACAGATAAATTTCAGGATCCGGCTTACCGCGCTGCACCTCACATCCGGTTGTGAGATTATCGAAATAGTGATCCAATCCGGCCAGTTTGAGTTTTATCTGAGCGATCTCTTTTTGCGTCGAGGTTGCCACGGCGGTCGGAATACCTTGCGCTTTCAACCAGGTGAGTAACTCTACCACACCATCTTTGACCGGGATCGCCTGATGTTTGACCACCGCATCGTAACGCTTGCGCCATTCTGCGTGTAGCGTTGGGTAGTCCAGATCCGGGCCGTATCCCTGACGAATGGTTTCTTCAATCCCGGCCGCGTTACGACCGATGATACCCAGATAAATGTCTTTCAGAAACGGAACACTCAGTGCCTCACAGGCTTCCTGGAAAATACGCATACACACTCGCTCTGTGTCGAGTAGCAGTCCGTCCATGTCAAAAATTGCAGCTTGGAAGTTCATAGAATACAGCTTTTGGTTGAGGGAATCAGGTGATGCATTGTGACACAAGTCTCGTCGATAGTCCCTTTTCCTGTTGATCAATTCGTCAATCCATATATGGGATAAATCAATAATGAACAGTGTATTTTAAAGGGAAATGAAAAACGCACTTTTGGTGTCAATTATCTGAGACTGCACCGACAATTGCTCATTTTTATCAATGCTTACAGAAATTTAGCAGTTAAAGTGCTGGCGATAAACTATCATGTGTACTGTATATTCCGTATCACAACTGGATGCGGATATCTCCTTAATTAATGCTGATAAGGATTAAACAATGAAAAAGAGCCCTTGGCTGATTGCCGGCGCATTGATGCTGTCTGGATGTTCTACGATGAGTTCTGCTGATTACACCAAACCGTCTGCTGAAATGTTTCCGCAAATCGACGGTATGACTCGCCACGTTTTCTATCTTGATCCAGCGAACAACGAGCAGGATAAGCGCGTTGAAATCGTTGCTGGTAAAGAGATGATGCTAGACTGTAACCGCGTGTCACTTGGCGGTCAGATTGTTGAGCATGATTTGAAAGGTTGGGGTTACAACTACTTCCAGGTTGAAGGTTACACGGGTCAGGGGGCTTCCACACTGATGGCGTGTCCACCGGATCAGGAAAAAACCAAAGCGTTTGTGAAGATGTACAACAAAGATCTTTACCGCTATAACAGCAAACTGCCAGTGGTGGTGTACGCACCAGCAGAGCTGGATGTGAGCATCCGTATCTGGGCTCCAGAATCGTAATATTTTCCGGAGCTATTGGGCTCATACAGGAAAATTAACTCGGGCAGGGTTGTCGAGCAAAACTCGAAGCTTTTGCAGACCCTGCTCGAATTTTTTCTCCGTCGCAATGGTGGTCAGTGCCAGACGTACGTACTGGCTGTCATGTTGGTCTGCGGTAAAGTAGCCGCCGCTGCTGATCAAAATTCCCTGTTTTTTTGCTTCGATTACCAACTTATCCTGTTGCCAGCCGTCAGGTAATGGCAGCCATATGTGGTAGCCCGTCCCTTGAGTGTCCGTGCCCAGAATTTGCTTTGCTAACGTTTGCCTTTGCACCGCGAGTGCCTTTTGTTTCTCGGCCATAGCAAACGCCTCTCCAGATTGAATTAAGTCGCTGGCAACGACGTAATTCAGTGGTGATGCCATCCAGATAGTGGCTCGGATGTGTGTGCTCAGCGTGTCGATATAATGATCCGGTACCTTGAGAAAACCGCAGCGCATGGCCGGACTGATGGCTTTTGACAGACTGGTGATGTGAAAGCTCTGCTGAGGAATCCAGTTACTGATGGCGGAAATAGGTTCAGGGTTGAGGAAGCCGTATATGTCATCTTCAACCAACCAGGCTGAGGAAGCTTGCACCACCTTGGCAATCGCCTCACGTCGGTGGATGGGCATGGTGATGCCCGTCGGGTTGTGGTGTGAAGGAACCACAACAACCAGTTTGGGCTGGTGTTCGGCAAGAATGTGCGACAGGCTGTCCGCACGCATACCGTCTGCGTCCATTTCGACCGCAACGATTCGCCGTCCGAACAGGCTGGCAATGGCCAGAATCCCCGGATAGGTCAGTGCTTCCACCGCAATGGTGTCACCTGGCTGGGTAAGTGTCTCGACGATAAGAGATAGAGCGTGTTGGGCCCCGTTGGTCAGCAGGATGTTGTCCTGATTGGCGTGATCCAGACCATACGCCTGGGCCCACTTTGCGCCATTTTGCCGATGTGCCTGATGGCCGGATTGTTCACTGTAACCGAGTAAAGAAACATCCCAGCGAGCTTGGGAATAGGCTTGTTGCAGTGCTGTTGCGTTGTGCACCAGGCACGGCTGTAAAATTGAGAAGTTAAATTCGTCGCTTTTCTCCTCAGCGCGAATCACCGATGCCAGATGCGAACCGCCGCAGACAAACGTTCCCCGCCCAACAAATGACTCTACTTTATTCATGTCTGTCAGCAGATTATAAGCTTTTGCTACCGTCGCTGGGGTTGTGGCTAATTCGATAGCCATTTCCCGGTGGGTGGGCAGTTTAGTGCCCGCCGGATAGCGACCTTCTATAATCCGGGTGGTGATGGTATCGGCAATCTGACGGAACTTGGCTTCGCTCATACGGTTCTGGTTGACTTAATGACTTAGTGTAATGAATTAAAATTGATTAATTGACATATGTCAATGTCGGTGCTTAGATATTCAGCACAATCAAAATGGATAACGGCTAATCAGCGGGAGAAATGAGAGATGGAAACAAGTAAAGTCGCGTTTATTGGGCTGGGTGTCATGGGCTACCCAATGGCAGGTCATTTACAGCAAGCGGGTTACCAAACGTCGGTTTATAACCGTACGTCAGCGAAGGCGCAGCAATGGGCCGGGCAGTATGGTGGCCAGGCATTCGACACCCCGAAAGCCGCCGCTCACCACTGCGATGTGGTGTTTGTGTGTGTGGGCAACGACGACGATGTACGCAGTGTCATCTACGGCGAGGAAGGGGTGTTAGCTGGCCTCAAATCAGGTGCCGTACTGGTTGATCACACGACAACGTCTGCAGAACTGGCCCTAGAACTGGCCCAAGCGTGCCATCAACAAGGGAATCAGTTTGTGGATGCCCCGGTGTCGGGTGGTCAGGCCGGGGCAGAGAACGGCGTGCTGACCGTGATGTGCGGTGGTCAGCCTGATGCGTTCCAACAGGCTCGTCCGATCATGGATGCGTATGCCAAACAAGTCGCTCTGATGGGGGAGAACGGTCAGGGTCAGCGTTGTAAGATGGTCAACCAGATTTGTATTGGCGGTATTTTGCAGGGGCTCAGTGAAGCTTTACTTTTGGCTCAGAAAGCCAATCTGGATATTGAACAGGTCGTTGACGTGCTCAAGCACGGTGCGGCGGGTTCATGGCAGATGGAAAATCGCGCTGTCACAATGGCACAGGACAAATTCGATTTTGGTTTTGCCATCGACTGGATGCGCAAAGATCTCGGTTTTTGCCTCAAAGAAGCACAGCGTTACGGATTAGAGTTACCGCTGACACGTAAGGTGGATGAGCAATACGCCGATTTACAACAAGACGGACTCGGCCGGATGGACACGTCGGTGCTGTTTAAAGCCGTGGCTAAACAGAACTCATAATTATAAGGGCCTCCATTCGGAGGCCCTTGTGGGATCTGACCGGGTCGCGCGAGCGCGGTTATGATCAAACTTCGCCGAGGAAACCACCCGTCTGATGAGCCCACAATTGTGCGTAGACGCCATTATGGGCCAACAATTCCTGATGGCTGCCTTGTTCGATGATGCGGCCGTTATCCATGACGATCAGGCGATCCATGGCGGCGATGGTCGACAGGCGATGCGCAATCGCGATGACGGTTTTGTCTTCCATCAGAGCCTCCAGGTTTTCCTGGATTGCCACTTCTACTTCTGAATCCAGCGCTGAGGTGGCCTCGTCCATGATGAGGATCGGTGCATTTTTCAGCAGCACACGAGCTATCGCCACCCGCTGGCGTTGCCCGCCGGAAAGTTTCACGCCTCGCTCTCCAACCAGTACATCGTAGCCGCAGCGGCCTTCTTCATCTTTCAATGTGGTAATGAAATCATGGGCGTGAGCCTGACGCGCGGCTTCGATCATCGCCTCTTCACTGGCTTGAGGATCGCCGTAAAGAATGTTGTCACGGATAGAGCGGTGCAGCAGCGAAGTATCCTGCGTAATCATGCCGATGTGGCTGCGCAGGGCTTCCTGAGAGACCTGCGAAATATCCTGTCCATCAATGCGGATGGCACCGGACTGGACATCGTAAAAACGCAGTAGCAGGTTGACCAGTGAGGATTTACCCGCACCGGAGCGTCCGACAATACCAACTTTTTCGCCCGGTTTCAGGCGCAGGTTGAGCGCATCGAAGACAGGTTTATCGTCACCGTAACGGAAATGGATATCGTCGAATTCGATTTCACCGCGTTGCACGGTAAGCTCCCGGGCATTCGGTGCATCTTTGATTTCAACATCGTTGGAAATCGTGTTCATGCCATCCACAACGGTCCCAATGTTTTCAAACAAGGCACTCAGCTCCCACATGATCCATTTTGACATCCCCTGAACGCGCAGGGCGATGCTGATGGCGATGGCAATCACACCGACAGTCACTGCACTATCAAGCCAGAGAAAAATCGACAATCCGGCAATCGACAGCAAAAGCAGGTAGTTGATGGCGTCCACCGAAAACAGCAGGCAGGTCACCATACGCATCTGGCGGTAGACGGTCGACAGGAACGTCGCCATGCTGCTCTTAGCGTATTCCATCTCACGTTGTGAGTGCGAAAACAGTTTAACCGTGGTGATGTTGGTGTAGCTGTCGACAATCCGGCCGGTCATCTGTGAACGGGCATCGGCCTGATCGGTAGCCACCTGTTTCATGCGTGGAATGTAATAGATTTGGATACAGATATATGCGATCAGCCACACTAGGATCGGCAGCATCAGCGTCATGTCTGATTCGCCCATCATCCATACCATCGACACAAAATAGACACTGATGTACACCATGACATCGACCAGCTTCATCACGGTCTCCCGCACAGCCAGCGCACTTTGCATCACCTTGGTAGCGACCCGGCCGGCAAAATCACGCTGGAAAAAACCGACGCTCTGCTTGAGCAGGTAGCGGTGTACTTGCCAGCGGATCGACATCGGATAGTTACCCAGCAGTGTCTGGTGCATGATCATGGAGTGAAAAAACGCCAGTGCAGGCATGATGATCGCGACCAACGCGGCCATGGTCCATAAACGATTGCCCTGATCTGCCCAGAAAGTCTCTGGATTTTGGCTACCGAGAATGTCGACCAGTTCACCCATATAACGGATCAGCGTTACTTCCGCGATCGCCACACACGCGCTGAGCAATGACATGATGACCAGCGGCTTTTCGAAGCCACGGGTGTAGTGACGGCAAAACCCGAACAGAGTGCGCGGCGGCTTCTGGGGTTCTTCCTCCGGAAAAGGGGCGGTGAGCTTTTCAAACCATTGGAACATAGAAAATTGACCTGAGATAAATTTAAATGAGATTTGTTCGCATTGTGACTATTAATTGCGAAATTTATCAGTAAAATGCGCAGGAATATTAAAGATAATCAGAATAATTCTCAATTTATTTAGGAGTCATTTGTCCATGCTTCATGCGCGCAAAACGATCCTGGCCGCAGTGGTACGCCGTGTAATTGCTTACGGTGTCGCGCCAATCGCGCTTGTTTCTCATGCTTTTGCTGACGAACAGGAACAACCTCAGGTGATGGAAACGATGGTGGTCACGGCTTCCGCACTGAAAGTCGAAACGCCGATGGAAGAGACGCCGAAAGCGGTGTCAATCGTTACAGAAGAAGATATGGCCCAGCGCAATCCACAAAAACTGGATGAAGCGTTACGCTACACATCGGGCGTGACGTCACAGCCTTATGGTGCTGACAACGATACCGATTGGATCAAAGTGCGCGGTTTTGACGCCGCCACGTATCTGGACGGCAGCCGTCTGTTCAAAGATGGTTACTACACCTGGTTATTGGAACCTTATGGTCTGGAGCGCGTGGAGCTGATCAAAGGGCCCGCTTCTATTCTGTTTGGTGAAGCACCTCCGGGCGGCGTGGTGAACGCGGTTCAGAAGAAACCAACCGATGTCCCTCAGGGTGAACTGCATCTGGAGGGAGGGAACAACAACCATCAGGCCGTGGGTTTTGACATTTCTGACTACGCCAATGATGACGGCAGCGTTCGCTACCGCCTGGTGGGGATGCTGAAAAACACTGACGGTGAACTAAACGGAACAGAAACCAAACGTTACTATCTGGCACCGAGTCTGGCGATTGATGTCTCTGACAACACCCAACTGACCTTGCTGGCATCGGTACTGCATGATGAAGGTGTGCCAACCAATGGTTTCTTCCCGGCTTATGGCACCATCATCAACACGCCGGATGGCAAAATTGACCCGTCGACCAACCTTGGCGAGCCAGATTACGATAAGTATGAGCGCACGCAAATTTCGGTGGGTTATCAGATTGAACATCAGGCCAGCGATGTCTGGACGTTATCGCAAAATCTGAATTACGCCTACAACGATCTGTATCTTCGCAGTTCTTATGCGTTCCCGAGTGACACATCGACGGTCGTCGGTCGTGGCATCGTGTTCCGCGATGGGCACAACAACAGTTTTACGGTGGATAACAAAGCCGTTGCCAAGTGGAACACGTCCCGGGTCGAGAACACGGTGTTAATGGGAGTGGATTTCCAGAACCACCAAAACAAAGGTAAGGAAGAGGACAACTTCAACTTCGGAGACATCGACGCACTCAATCCGGAGTACGGCAACTTTAACCCGTTGGATCCGGCCAATGCTCACGACCGTCGTATCAATAAAACCCAGACCAGTCTCTATGCTCAATACCAAGCCATGCTGGACTATCAGTGGGTGGGTGTGATTGGCGGTCGTTACGACTACGTGAAAACGCGCAATGAAAGCGACAAACTGTCGCAGAGTGAGTCACGTAATGATGGCAATTTTTCGTTCAACGCCGGTGTGATGTATTTGTCGCCGCTCGGATTGTCCCCGTATGTCAGCTACTCCGAGTCGTTCGAAGTGCTGAGCTCGATAGATCTTGCTACGGGTAAGCTTTACAAGCCTCTGGAAGGTCAGCAACAAGAGGTTGGGGTGAAATATACGCCGGACTTCTTTGACGGATACATCAACCTGGCTTGGTTTGATCTGACACAGAAGAATGCGCTGGTCACCAATCCATCGACGTCGGTACAAACTCAGTCGGGCGAAGTTCGTTCAAAAGGCGTTGAACTGGAAGCGGCCGGTTACGTGACGGAAGATATCAAACTCACCGCCAGCTACACCTATACCGATGCAACAACGGAAGATACCAACGGGCAAGGTCGTAAGTCAGTGGCATTGATCCCACGTCACAGCGCGTCGACCTGGATCAATTACGATGCGGCAAACGCGGGCCTGTATGGCTGGAACTTCGCGACGGGTGTCCGCTACATCGGTGAGACAAAAGACAATCCGAAAAGCAGCAACCGCACGGTACCGAGCTACACCTTGTGGGATGCGATGATCTCTTATGACATCACCCCACAATGGCAGGCTCAGATCAACGCGACCAATCTGCTGGACAAAGAGTACATTTCTGGCTGTGACTATTACTGTTACTACGGCCAGTCGAGACAAGTTGTTCTTAGCGCCAACTACCGCTGGTAATGTTTACGCCAACAACCGCCCATCTTGGGCGGTTGTGCTTTTAAGGGGGCGAAAAATGTTCCATTTATCCAATGTTGCCATGATACGTGATGGCAGAACCATATTGTCGATTGATGAGTTGAGGGTGCCGACCGATCAACTGACGGTCATTTTGGGTCACAACGGCTCTGGTAAGTCGACGCTGGTCAGTTTGTTATCGGGCCAGCAAGCGCCGGATCTGGGGGAGGTGTTGCTCAACAATCAGTCACTGGCCGCATTGAAAAGCCGCGAGTTGGCCAAAGCGGTCGCATTTTTACCACAAAAACTGCCGACCTCTGCTGGTCTGACGGTACGTGAGTTGGTCCGGTTGGGGCGTTTTGCCTGGCGTGGCACGCTGGGGCGCTGGCGCAGTGACGATCAGACGATCATTGCTGATGCCATGCAGAAAACCGGTGTTGAGCGCTTTGCTGACACATTGGCGGAGCAATTGTCTGGCGGTGAGCGTCAACGTGCCTGGGTTTCCATGTTGTTGGCGCAACAGGCGCCAGTGCTGATCCTGGATGAGCCGACCTCCGCCCTGGACGTGCATCATCAATATCAGTTGATGGCTTTGCTGGCAGAACTCAACCATCAGCAAGGACACGGCGTGATCGTTATCTTGCACGACCTGAATCTGGCCATTCGTTATGCCTCGCACATTATCGCGCTCAAGCAGGGCAAGGTAGCCTTTGAAGGCCCCGCTGACAGGGTGCTTGACGAAAAACGTTTGTCGGATCTCTATCAGTCCAACATTCGTCTGATCGACCATCCGCATCCGACAGTTCATTCTAAAACCAATAAACTAGCAGTAGTATGTGCATGATTCGTAAAGCCTTCTTATATTTCTATTTGTTCTTTTTTACGTTGCTGTCGGGCTCAGCTCTGGCCGAAATCCTAATTGCGGACGCGCGTGGCGAGCAGGTGCTGCCACAGGTGCCGGAGCGCATTGTCGTGCTCAACTGGGACTTGCTGGAACAGCTGCTGGAGCTTGGTGTTACGCCGGTTGGCGCGCCAAACCTGCCAGCTTATCGGGAGTGGGTAGTGACACCTCAGGCTCCGGCTGGTATCACGGATATTGGTACTCGCGCAGAGCCGAATCTGGAAAAAATTGCCGCCCTAAAGCCGGACTTGATCCTGGCGGCATCACCCCAAAAAGATCTGGTGCCGGTGCTGGAAACCATCGCACCAGTGCTTTATCTGCCTAATTTCCAGGCCAGCGATCAGAGTGCTCAGGTGGCGATAGCGCATTTTCGTTTGCTGAGTCAGGTGGTGGACAAAGCGGCTCTGGCGGAGCAGAAGTTGTCGGAACTAAACGCGCATCTGATGATGCAGAAACAGAGACTGCATCAGGCGTTTGGCGATGCGCTTCCGCAGGTGCTGGCGATGCGGTTTGCCAACCCGACCTCCGTGTATTTGTATACGGAAAACTCTACAACTCAGTATGCGCTGCGCCAATTGGGGTTAAACACGCCATTACCTCAGCGTGATGCCGTATGGGGGATAGCACAACAGCGCCTCACGGCACTGGCGTCCATCGACAGCGCGTATGTGTTGTATTTTCTACCGTTTCCACAGCGTGGACAGGTCGAGCAATCTGTACTGTGGCGTGCGCTGCCGTTTGTGCGTGCGGGCAAATTCAATGCCGTTCGTCCGGTCTGGAATTACGGCGGGGCGATGTCCATTCGTTATATTGCTGACGCAGTGACGGACAGTCTGTTGGAGGTCACCGCGCAGCAATGACTTCTAAGCACTTTATTTTTCTCAGTTTTGCCTTGGTATTTATCGCGGCCATCAGTCTCCAGTTTGGGAACGCTCTGACTTTTCCGGTCCAATGGTCGCTTGCCACTATGAGCCGGGATGCATTCAGTTTCGCCGACGTTCACTTTGTGTATGCACAACTGCCACGAGCAATAATGGCCATTGTGGTTGGCGCCGTGTTGGGGCTCGCGGGCAGTTTAATGCAACAGTTGACTCAAAATACATTGACATCTCCCCTGACGCTCGGAACGTCTTCGGGCGCCTGGCTGGCGCTGGTGGTGGTGAATGTCTGGTTTTCCGATTGGGCAGCGCAATACAGTGTATTGGCCGCCATGGGCGGCGCGATCGCGGCATTCGGGTTGGCTGTGGTCATCACCGGCCTGAACAACATGACGGGTTTACCTTTGGTGGTGTCCGGTATGGTGATCAATATCCTGCTTGGTGCGTTCGCCAGTGGCATTATTCTTCTCAATCAGCAATTTGCGCAGAATATCTTTATCTGGGGCGCGGGAGATTTGGCGCAGAATGGCTGGGACGACCTGCTGTGGTTGTTGCCCAAACTGTCTCTGGCGCTGCCACTACTGTTGTTTGCACCGCGTATTCTGACTTTGATGCGGCTGGGCCAGCAAGGTGCATCGGCGCGCGGACTGAATGTCGTGCCGATATTTTTTGCGTTAATGCTGGGCGGCATCTGGCTGGTTTCGGCGTCGATCACTATGGTGGGCATCATCTCTTTTATCGGTTTGCTGACGCCGAATATCGCGCGGGCTTGCGGTGCGCGTACCCCGCATCAGGAGCTGTGGGCGAGTGTCCTGTTGGGGGCGGTGTTACTGCTGATCACGGATACACTGGCTATAGTCATCAGTGACTGGATTGGGCAAATGGTCCCAAGTGGTGTGACCGCTGCTGCGATTGGTGCTCCAGCACTCATCTGGTTCAGCCGCCGTCGACTGTCTGCACAGGATCATCTGGCGGTTTCGCTGCCGCTGGGTAGTGCGCGCCTGAAAACACATCGCGTGTTGGGGCTGGCATTGGTGTTGCTGGGTGGGGTGGTGCTGCATCTTGGGTTTCAGTTTACCGACCACGGCGCCGCGATAATGTGGCCGACCGAGTTTCAATGGCTGCTGCGCTGGCCAAGAATGACCACGGCACTGTTCGCCGGTTTAGGTCTGGCTATGGCTGGTGTGGTGTTGCAGCGATTGATATACAACCCTTTGGCCAGCCCGGATATCCTGGGGGTCTCGTCGGGGGCCACATTTGCGTTGGTATTGGTGGGCGTGGTCTTGGGAGAACGGATGTTTTCGGCACAATGGGCGGTTGCGCTGTTTGGCAGCCTGAGTGTTCTGGCGATATTGCTGTTTCTTGGACGCCGACACAATTTTGCACCGTCCAGCCTGGTGCTCACCGGGATCGCCCTGACGGCCTTGATTGAAGCTCTGTTGCAATTTTGTCTCGCCAAAGGCAGTGGTGACAGCTACACCATTTTGCTGTGGCTGTCAGGTTCGACATATCGGGTTCAGGCCGAACAGGCGATCTGGTTGATGGGCTCCGTATCGGTGTTGTGCTTTGTGGCCGTGTGTACCTCGCGCTGGCTGACGTTGATTTCCATCGGCCGGGAATTTGCCAGTGCACGTGGCCTGGGCATTCAACTGGCGAGCGCAGGGTTGTTGGTCTTGGTGGCGCTGATGTGCGCGCTGGTCACTGCCACAATGGGACCGGTCGCTTTTGTCGGTTTGGTCGCGCCACATATGGCGTATATGTTGGGGGCGAAGCAGGCACGGCAGCAATTGTTGGTTGCCGGCTTGATTGGGACCACGTTGATGCTTTGGGCAGACTGGCTTGGTCAGGTGTTGCTGCATCCGATGCAAATTGCGGCTGGGACTATTGTATCGATCCTGGGCGGTGGCTATTTCCTAGTGTTGATGGTGACGCGCAAAGCCCGTTAACGTTGTTACAACAGAAAATTGCTGATAAAAGCACGCATCGTATTGATTAAGAATAATGAATACCTTGTGTGCTTTTTTATAGGTGTATATTTTTAAATTAAAAATCAATTAACAATTATATTTATTTTTGATGTGGTTAATGGCCGGATTTATTGATAAATTCGGTCGTAAATAATTATATTTTCTTATGTCAATTTAATAACTTCCTGTAAGTGCTCATTATTAAATGAGATCACGTCCTTGTGATTGAGCTTTTCGTCTTAATGCTGATAAAGACTGCTTTTCAATCTATCGTCGAAAAACCTAAATATCAAATTAATTTTTTCTTCAAAAATGAAATGATAAATTTCATGTTTTTCGATTTAGATCGAATAAATTATGGGTGTATATTCATTTGGGTACGGAATACGGAGTTATTTATACCTTTCATCCTTATTCTGTGAATTATAATTATCAAGTTAAATTTATTTCTGTGAATTTTATTTATCACTGTATTTCTCTTATCATCATATGAGTTGAATATTGTGAATTTTATTTATCATAAATTTAATTCGTAATTATTAAATCTAGGGTGGTTTATGGAAACGAATATTACCAGCAACGCAATTATGTTGGCTGGACGGAGGATCGTGATAGCTCAACTGTTACTGGGAGGCCTATTCATGGGGTATGAGTACCTCAGCAATGGAGTGTTGAGTGCAGAATCGGCATTGACCGGTGTGCTTATCGCTGTTCTGCCATCTCTTCTGGGTATGGTGATGGCGTCCATTAAATCGAAACTGAAACCAGAGAAGAGCTTACGCGACCTGATGAACCTGAGTCGTAATATCAAAATCGTCTACACCGTTGTGATGTTCGTGTTGACCTTTCGATTCATGGCTCTTCGCAACATCGTGGTCTTGATTGCATTCAGCGTGACGATGCTTGGCCATTTCTTCACGCCGATGTTTAAAGACCCGAGTGAAAGGAAGGCATAAATGGAGAATGTCCAATCTGCTCATGAATACATTGAGCATCACCTGACCTTTCTGACCACCGGCAACGGTTGGTTTGGCATCAACATCGATTCTATGATCATGGTTTGGATTTTGGGTCTGGTGTTTATTCTTTCGTTCCGTTACGTAGTCACGAAAGGAACCAAAGGGGTACCGGGACGCTTTCAGTGTTTGATCGAGATGACGTTTGAGTTCGTCGACAATATGGTGAAAGAAATATTCCAGGCGAAAGATAAGCTGATTGGCCCTCTGGCGCTGACGATATTTGTCTGGGTATTGCTGATGAATGCAATTGACCTATTACCTGTCGATTTTATTCCGGCCGTCACTCGTGAACTCGGTCTGGGTCACTTCCGTGATTTACCTTCTGCGGACGTCAATATTACGATGTCGATGGCGTTAGGCGTATTTATTCTTGTTCTTGGTTATACGTTTAAGCACAAAGGTATTAAAGGGTTTATTAAAGAATTAACCACGCAACCATTTTCTCATCCGTTATTGTATCCGGTGAATCTGGTGTTGGAGCTGGTGACATTGATCTCTAAGCCGATTTCATTGGGTCTTCGACTGTTTGGAAATATGTATGCCGGTGAAATGATCTTTATCTTAATTGCTTTAATGCCTTGGTGGATGCAATGGGCACTGAGTGTACCATGGGCGTTATTTCACATATTAATTGTCGTGCTTCAGGCTTTTATATTCATGGTGTTAACCGTGGTTTATTTGGGCATGGCTGTAGAAGAACATTAATTTCTGACTGTTTTAAATCTTAATTAAAAATTCAATTCTAGGAGTTGTTATGGATATCGTTAGCGCAGTTCTATATGTCGCGGGGGCACTGCTGATTGGTTTGGGTGCTGCTGGTGCCGCGTCAGGTATCGGTAATCTGGCCGGTAAGTATCTTGAAGGTGTGGCTCGTCAGCCGGATCTTACCCCGATGCTGCGAACTCAGTTCTTTATCATGATGGGTCTGGTGGATGCGGTGCCAATGATCGGCGTGGGTATCGGTTTGTACATCATCTTCGCTGTAGCGTAATTCGAACTATTCATTTTCAACACGTTATAGAAGTGAGGGTGCTATGAACTTAAATGCCTCAATGCTGGGTCAGGCGATCTCCTTCGTGATCTTTGTCTGGCTGTGCATGAAATACGTCTGGCCACCACTTGTCAAAATTCTCGATGAGCGCCGCGCCGAAATTGCACAGGGCCTTGAGCAAACCGAACAGGCTGCGAAAGAGCTGGAACTGGCCAAAGCCAATGGTGACAGCCTGGTAGCGGAAGCGCGTGAGAAGGCTCAGGCGATCATTAATCAGGGTAAGCAGCGTCAGGACCAGATGATTGCAGAAGCGGTTGATCTGGCGAAGCAGGAAAAAGCCCGCATTGTTGCCGAAGGCAAAGCCGAAGTGGAGCTGGAACGCAGCAAAGTCCGTCAGGAGCTTAAAGATGAAATGGCCGACCTGGTGATCGCCAGTGCCAGCAAACTGATCAGTCGCAACCTCGATAGTGCGGCGAACCGAGAGCTGGTGAATCGCTTCATCAGCGAAGTCTAGGGGGGCGTATGTCGGATCTGACAGTGGTCGCGCAGCCTTATGCGAAAGCCGCCTTTGATTATGCCTGTGAAGCTGCATGTCTGGATGAGTGGCAGCAAATGCTGGCGCTGTGCGACGTTGTATTGGCGCAGCCCAATACCCGTTTGTTGCTCAGTGAACTGGAAGAGGATGGGTCAGAGCAGGCATTACTGGATTTGATTCTGCTTGCCACTGGCGAATGGCTCAGCCAGTACTTCGAAAATTTTCTGCGCGTCATGGCTGAAAACAAACGGCTGAAAGCACTGAGTGAAGTGATCAACCAGTTTGGTGACATGAAAGCGGATTATGAACGCACCATGACAGTCACAGTGTGTGTTTCTGAGCCTTTAGAACAGCACCAGATGATACAGCTTAGTGAGGCGTTAAAAGCCAGATATGGCAAAGCCATCACCTTGGAAACACAACTGGATCCATCCCTTGTAGGTGGTGTGGTGATCAAAGCCGGCCAAACCGTCTTTGACGGCAGTGTGCTGACGAACATCAGCCGACTGGCAACCAACCTGCATGCGTAACGGGGAAGAGAAATGCAATTAAATTCAAATGAAATCAGTGAACTAATCAGAGAGCGCATCGTTAATTTCAATCTGGAAAGCGAAGCGTGTAATGAAGGAACCATCATTTCGGTCAGCGACGGCATCATCACCATTCACGGCTTATCCGATGTGATGCAGGGCGAAATGTTAGAACTGCCAGACCACCGTTTCGCCTTGGCACTCAACTTGGAGCGCCATTCGGTTGGTGCGGTCGTGATGGGGCCGTATGCGGACCTGTCGGAAGGCATGAAAGTGAAAGGTACCGGGCGGATTTTGCAGGTGCCAGTTGGCCCCGGCTTGCTAGGGCGGGTCGTAAACACGCTTGGTCAGCCTATTGACGGTAAAGGTGCGGTCTCGTTTGAGCGTATGGATCCGGTCGAAGTGATTGCGCCCGGGGTCATTGATCGTAAATCGGTCGACCAACCTATCCAAACGGGATACAAAGCGGTGGATTCCATGGTGCCGATCGGTCGTGGACAGCGTGAGCTGATCATCGGAGACCGTCAGACCGGAAAAACCGCCATGGCCATTGATGCCATCATCAACCAGAAAGATCTGGGCGTAAAATGTATTTACGTCGCCATCGGCCAGAAGGCGTCGACCATCGCCAACGTGGTCCGCAAACTGGAAGAGCATGGTGCGCTGGACAACACCATAGTGGTGGTGGCTTCGGCATCAGAGGCGGCCGCGCTACAATACCTGGCGCCATATGCCGGTTGTACGATGGGCGAGTATTTCCGTGACCGCGGTGAAGACGCGCTGATTGTGTACGATGACCTGTCTAAACAAGCAGTAGCGTATCGTCAGATTTCGCTGTTGCTGAAACGCCCGCCGGGCCGTGAAGCGTTTCCGGGCGATGTGTTTTATCTTCACTCACGCTTGCTTGAACGCGCCGCGCGAGTAAGCGAAGAGTATGTGGAGCGTTTTACCGCTGGGGTAGTGAAAGGCAAAACCGGTTCGCTTACCGCTCTGCCAATCATTGAAACCCAGGCAGGAGACGTCTCGGCGTTTGTCCCGACTAACGTTATCTCCATTACCGACGGGCAAATCTTCCTGCAAACCCAGCTGTTCAACTCCGGTTTGCGTCCTGCGGTGGACCCAGGTATCTCGGTATCTCGCGTCGGTGGTGCGGCTCAGACTAAGGTGATCAAAAAATTGTCGGGCGGCATTCGTACCGCACTGGCTCAGTATCGCGAACTGGCTGCGTTTGCGCAGTTCTCATCTGACCTGGATGAAACCACCCGTCGGCAACTGGATCACGGTGAGAAAGTGACGGAACTGATGAAGCAAAAGCAATATTCACCAATGACGGTGGCAGAGCAGGCGCTGGCCATTTTCTCTGCTGAGAAAGGTTATTTGAGCGATGTGGATCTCCATCAGATCGCCACCTTCGAAGAAGAATTGATGGCGTACGCCCACACCAATGCCCAACCGCTATTGGATTCGATTAACCATACTGGCGATTACAACGATGAGATTGAAAGCGAGCTACACAGCTTACTGAAAGAGTTCACCGCATTGCATTCGTAGGCAAATATCAGCGTCATTGAGTAGGAGGCCTTTATGGCAAATACCAAAGAGATTCGCACCAAGATCGCCAGTGTGGGTAACACACAAAAGATCACCAGTGCGATGCAAATGGTCGCCGCCAGTAAGATGCGCAAAGTTCAGGACAATATGGAAGCGTCACGCCCTTATGCCGTCAATATGCGCAAGGTGATTGGCCACGTGTCGTCCGGGACACTGGAGTACAGTCATCCTTTCTTGCAGGAGCGGGAAGTCAAACGGGTGGCGTACATCATCATCTCTTCAGATCGTGGGTTGTGTGGTGGCTTAAACAGTAACCTGTTCAAGCAGGTTTTGTCGGAAATGCAAACGTGGCAGGAGCAGGGCGTGGACGTGGACACGACCCTGATCGGCTCGAAAGCGATCGGCTTTTTCCGCTCGCTCGGCAATGTGGTGGCACAGACGTCCGGGCTGGGTGATAAGCCCAAACTGGAAGAATTACTTGGCGCCGTCAACGCCATGATGGAGCACTATTCCGAAGGCCGGATCGATCGTTTGTTCCTAGTGTTTAATCAGTTTGTAAACACCATGGTGCAAAAGCCGCGGGTCGTGCAAATGTTGCCGTTCCCGAAAGAAGATATTGAACGTGATAAAGACGCTCGCTGGGATTACATCTACGAGCAGTCTCCTCAAGACATTCTCAACCATCTGATTCAGCGTTACGTCGAATCCATGGTGTATCAGGGAGTGGTTGAGAGCATCGCTTGTGAACAAGCCGCACGTATGGTGGCGATGAAAGCCGCGACGGACAACGCCGGACAACTGATTGAAGATTTACAACTGGTGTACAACAAAGCCCGTCAGGCGGCAATCACACAAGAGCTGAGCGAAATTGTTGCCGGCGCACAAGCGGTTTAGAGACAGAATTTGAGGTTGAGATTATGAGTATTGGCAAAATCGTCAAAGTCATCGGCGCGGTGGTGGACGTTGAATTCGAACAAAATCAGGGGCCGAAAGTCTATGACGCGCTGAAGGTGAGCGGCGCGGACAACAGTTCATTGGTCCTGGAAGTTCAACAGCAGTTGGGTGGTGGCGTGGTCCGCTGCATCGCCATGGGGTCGTCCGATGGTCTGAAACGCGGTCTGCAAGTGGCGTCCACCGGCGGCCCGATCACCGTTCCGGTCGGGGAAGAAACGCTGGGCCGTATTATGAATGTGCTGGGTGAACCCATCGACGAGTGCGGTCTTATCGGTGAGAAAATGAAGTACGAAATCCACCGCAGCGCGCCGAGCTACGAAGAGCAGTCGAACAGTACCGCGCTGCTGGAGACGGGCGTCAAAGTGATTGACTTGATTTGCCCGTTCGCCAAAGGCGGCAAGATCGGTTTGTTCGGCGGGGCCGGTGTGGGTAAGACCGTCAACATGATGGAACTGATTAACAATATCGCCAAAGCTCACTCTGGTTTATCGGTATTTACCGGGGTGGGAGAGCGCACCCGTGAAGGGAACGATTTTTATTTCGAGATGAAAGAAGCGGGTGTACTCGACAAAGTGGCCATGGTGTACGGTCAGATGAACGAGCCACCGGGTAACCGCCTTCGTGTTGCACTGACAGGCCTGACGATCGCCGAACGTTTTCGTGACGAAGGCCGCGACGTGTTGCTGTTTGTCGACAACATCTACCGTTATACTCTGGCGGGAACCGAGGTGTCAGCGTTGTTAGGGCGTATGCCATCGGCGGTGGGTTATCAGCCGACGCTGGCGGAAGAGATGGGAGTGCTGCAAGAGCGGATCACGTCGACCAAAAATGGCTCGATCACGTCGATTCAGGCGGTGTACGTGCCTGCGGATGACCTGACAGACCCGTCTCCGGCCACCACGTTTGCTCATTTGGACGCGACGGTTGTATTGTCACGTAACATTGCCGCGCTGGGCTTGTATCCTGCGATTGACCCGCTCGATTCGACATCCCGTCAGTTGGATCCGCAGATTGTCGGTCAGGAGCACTACCACGTTGCCCAGCAGGTACAGCAGACATTGCAGCGCTACAAAGAGCTTAAAGACATCATCGCCATTCTGGGTATGGATGAGTTGTCGGAAGACGACAAACGTCTGGTGTCTCGGGCGCGTAAAGTCGAACGCTTCCTGACCCAGCCTTACCATGTCGCGGAAGTGTTTACCGGCCAGCCGGGTGTGTTTGTGCCGCTTAAGGACACCATCGCGGGGTTCAAAGCGCTGCTTGAAGGGCAGTACGACGATATCCCCGAACAGGCGTTCATGTATTGCGGTAACATCGATGAAGTGCTTGAAAAAGCAAAATCTCTGTAACGAGCAGGAGGTAGTATGGCCATAGCGGTTTCACAAAGTACGTTTCAGCTCAATGTGGTCAGCGCAGAAGGGACGCTCTACTCTGGTCCGGCGCACGCTATCGCGGTAGCGGGTGCTGACGGTGAGATCGGGATTCGTCCCGGCCACTCGCCATTGATCAGTCGAATTAAGCCGGGTGTTGCTCGTATCGTCGATGATCTGTCCAAACCCGAAGAGATCCTGTACGTCTCTGGCGGTTTGGTCGAAGTGCAACCGGATGTTGTCACGCTGCTGGCCGATACCGCATTACACGGTCGAGACATTGACAAGGCGCGTGCCGAACAGGCCCGTAAAGCGGCCGAAGAAAACATTCGTGCGCATGTCGACGATCTCTCGTTCGCTCAGGCGCAGATGGAGCTGACCAAAGCGTTGGCGCAACTGCGAGCGTTTGAGCTCAGTGTTCGCGCCCGCCGCTAATCTTAAGCCTGCCGCCTAACGGCAGGCTTCTTCTCTGGTGTCCTTTTGGCTGGCTCAGGCCTGAGTTTTCGCCTAAATATCTCGTCTATACTCTCAATAATCAGCGTTGTGTCAACCTGCTCATTTATCAGTGATTTTGGTGCATTTTTTACGAATACAAACGCATATTAAGTGCATTGTTTTTGAGATGTGATGAACAAAAGTTAACCTGACAATGACATGGGGTCAATGATTGCTGTTAGGATTTATCGGTAAAAACAATACCTTGAGAGGACACTATGGAATTCACGGACCAGGATCGCGAAGCGTTATACAACATCTGGATGTCGCAAAAAGCAAAACTACGCCTGACACAGATGGAAGTCGCGAAGAGACTGGGCATGAATCAGATTCAGTTCTCTGAGTTGCTGCGTGGCTCCAAGCCACTGAGCCTCCACTTTATCGAGCAGTTCTGTCAGCAACTGCACGTGAACCCCAATATCGTCATTCCATCGCTGAAAGAGATCGCCGGGCCCGATGCGCAGGTTGTACATCTGCAAAACCGAGTGAGAGTCGATGGCAAGATCCAGCGTGTCTATTGTGAAGGCAATGAAGTGATCATTGACTACATTCACGAGGTCTGAGTCCGCTTTCCATCACTCCAGGATTCAGCGATACTGCGTGTTAATCGTGAATCACCCCATTGAATACTCATGCTGGAAAAAGAAAACCTGCTTAAGCTCGCCCGAATTCAAATGCCTTTTGGCAAATACGCCGGGCGAGTACTGATTGATCTGCCGGAAGAATACCTGCTGTGGTTCGATAAAAAAGGCTTCCCGGATGGGGAGTTGGGCCAGTTACTGCAATTGTGTCTGGCACTCAAAATTGAAGGTCTGGATTCAGTCGTCAAACCACTAAAACGTATGTAAATTCACGTTGCTCCAGAGCTTGCATGGAGAACGTCAACTCAAGGCTGCCAGAGCATTCTACTCTGGCACGTTTTGCCTCAAACCAATTTAGAGCTTAAACGTTGAGATAACATTTTGAGTCTTGATTGAGCTGTTTTATCGGATAAGCCTCTTAACAGTGTGAGTACACCATTTGAAATCGCTCAACATTGATCGTATCAATAAAGCCCATCAGTAGAGAAACCAGTCAGTAGCATAAATAACTAGCAGCACCAGAAAACTTAGAAGGAATGGGATGGTTAGCATCACAGCCAATTTTTTCGTGACGCTTGGTTTATCAAACACCACGCCCTGCGCTTCCCTTACCCTCCTCTCTTCATCAAAATGCCATTTAATAGCTAAGTAGGCTCCAATGCCTAATACAATAAGCTTAAAAGCTCCAGCAAAGTACGGAAAGAAGTTAGCCCAACTATCGTTCATTATCTATCTCCATCAAACTAAATATCGACTTTGTGGTAGCAGAATCAAACGTTCATGTTTAGTGCGCACCCAAAGTCAGGCGTTCTGGTTAGCGCAAGTCTACTGCTCGTGCTAGCTGTCCACAACTCTCTTTGCAATACCTGTGGTTATTGATGGTTTGATAAATCGACAAAAGCACTGGCACATTAGTGCCCCATTATTGTTTTCGGTGAACAGATTAGCGTATCCAGTCACTCGCAATTTCCCCAAATACAGCTCATATGATGATATGCCTTTCGCATAAAGGCTCAATATCTTGTCGTCCATGGATTGGAATCGAGTTTGGTGCTTACGGACGAGTTGGGGGGCAAAACTGGCTTCATGGTCGCGAGGGACGTCGATATCGACTTCTCCATCATCAGTGATGATGGACTTGCCCGAGTAGCCATTGCGGGAATTGGAGCTGGTTCTAGGTTGGTGTTTTTATATCCAAGGTGCTCATTGTCGGGGAACAATATAGTTTGATCGGAAATCAACCATTTTTAGGCTATCCATAACGATAAGGTTGCTAAAGTTTGCAACAGTTCAACCACCGAGGATTTCTAAGTAGTTGCTCGTTAGCTGTGTTTTTTGTACATGGCTGGTTCTATTGCCAACATCATGAATTCTGTTTGGATAAGGTTCACCCAAACATACATCACTAGTATGCAAACTGTAGTATTTAATTTAAATACCAACGCCCCCATGAAATACAATCAACATTGCATTAAAAGGAGATGGATCACATTTTTAAATTATGAGTACGGCATTCCATCAGTGATTTTGACGAAGAAGCCTACCCTCTTTAACTTTAACAACGCTAAAGTCACAGTACAAATGTCGTTTGATGCCGCCAATATGCCTATTTACACTGGCTATATCACATTATTTAGGTGATTCAAGTGATGGTAAATTCGTCACCACTGTAAACAAGGATATAGGCAAGATGTAATGACTTGGGATTCAGATATTGGCGAAGCGCTATTTCCTCGCTTTGGTCAGATTAAGCAAATTCATCCTGGATTAGACAAAGTCCAAGTCGACTTTGATGGAAACCCTGCAGGTACTCCCATTTGGGCATCCATCGGGCGCGCCTTCACACGTTCTGAAATCAACCTAGCTATAGATAATCAGCTGGTCTGTAAAATTGAATTTTTGGCCAATGACCCTTCACTCCCCATCTTGACCGATATTTATTTTTCCGTTTTAGAGGAAAAAACAATGGTCATCAAAGCCAAAACCTTAACACTAGAAGGGACACAAAGCCTGACACTAAAGAGCCAGCAGAGTTCGACTCATTACAATGGTCGAGTTGGTCGCATTACATCCAAAGCCGCTTTTATCTCTACAGAAGCGGAAAAACTTCAAAAAATCCAAGCAAAGAAAATCGACCTCAACTAATTGTCACCTAATCGCGAGAAAACACTATGGCTGTCACTATCAATGCAAATGGTTTAAGTATTGTTCACAAAGGCTCTGGCGGTGAAGCCAATGCGACATTACCAGATGTTTGCCTGACAACAGTTGGGCCATCAGTCGTTCCCATTCCTTATGGGAACAATGCCAAATCAGCAGACTTGGCCGATGGAACAACAACAGTCAGCGCTGATGGTGGTAACAGCATAGCGATAAAAGGCAGTAAGTTTGCAAAAAGTACTGGGGATACTGGCGGTGATAAAAAAGGAGTCTCCTCCGGCACGATAGAAGCGGAAGCAGAGTTCATCTCAGCTTCGGGAGATGTGATCATTGAAGGCCAAGGAGTGGCACGCTTGACCGACCAGATGACCATGAACAAAGCCAATACGATGTGCCTTGGCGGTGTTCAAAACCCCAGTGTAACAGTTGATCCAGCGTTGGATCTCCCTAATGATATCGAAATTAAAACTCGATACCCCAATGGTCAATTGATGGTCAATGCCCCCTATATCATTACCGATGAAAGCAACAGTCCATTAGGATCTGGTACATTGGACAACGATGGGCAATCGTGTGTCGGTGGGTTAAATCCAGGTAAAATCAAAATATGCGTCGAAGAAAGCAACGATGCGTTTTGCCCTTGTCCTGTCCGTCGTCCCAATCCACATCACAATGCCGATATACTCCCAGATGACTTTTTTGACCTCGCAACAAAAGGCCAGCAGGGCTTTTGGAAACCAATACGAATTGAAACGGGTCTGACTCCGTGGGGAAGTATTGGTCAAGAACTCAGTTGTGACCAATACTTCCAAGATATTGTGTCCACTGAAACTCGCCTGCACTTTACTCACCTTCACCCTGAAACAACCTATACGATGGAAAAAGTATGTGATGCAATCATCGGCAATCTTAATATGCCTCTTCCTCACACAACAGAAACCTTAGTGGCGTATTGCCTTCCAATGATTCTCGAAGAAGGTGAACTACTTTCGGTATTACTGCGCCTTGCACCTCATGAGACAACAGACAGGATGCTGGCTTACATGCGAGCCCGAGGTCAGGGGAATCCGCAACGTTATTTACGAGAGTACGATTGGTCTGCCGCGAAGAAAACCACCAGTGAAGACATTGACGCATTACTCAAAAAAATCCAGTCGCGGCTTGAGTTTCTCCGAGATGAAGCCAGCAAGCTGAAATATGCCTATCTATCCGAGGAGGTGTTCGATAAACACATCAACACCATGGCCACTTACATTAAAGGCCTACCCGAACTGATGTCTGGTGTGTTTACTAAAATGCAGCTTAGAGCCACCAATTTATTAAGCAACACGGCAAACGTTAAGGTCATTAAAGCGAGTGAGAATGTCTATTCCTCTGAAGCTGGAGTTATCGAAGTCGTTGTCAACACGACACAAACCGTCGATGTTGTCGAACCTTATATGAATGAGGTGCCGGGTAAAATCGCCAATGTTTTGCCTATTTATCCTGTGCGCTACGGTTATGCGAATTTCATGGAAGAGGTCATACCCGCTCAAGCCCCTCCTCTATTGTGTGACATAGTGGGAACGTCCAGCATTCAAGAGACAGGTGGGTACCTTTTACGCTTGCTTCGTGAAGGCTGGATTTACATCAAGGAGGAAGGTGAGAATAAGCAGTTCCACATCTTCAAATATTGCCAAGTGGACACCGCCACTGGAGTCTTGGAGAAGTTCGAAAAGTATTACTTTACGAATGAAGAGAATGCTCAGGAGGGCCTAACGCTAGATACTTCCTCAGGCGAAACCTTCTATCCGTTTGCGTTTGTCACTGCCAACACCACCGAAATTTCTATCGCCTATTCAGAGCACGAATGGGCACCGGAAGTCATCGACAAAATGAACGAAGATGAAGCCCTGCGTCAGAAATCAATGCAGCGTGTTGATCTGACCAGTACGAGCTCAGATTTCAGTCTTGAGGCGACAGAAGATAACTTCAACACCCTAGTCGAAGACTATCGAAGTAATGATGAAAAATGGTTGGCGATTGACTCGGATACCCCTCAAAAGCATGGTCTGGATATCGCGACTACAAAAAACAGTTACCACCTTTCCTCTGAAGGGGTAGTGGAAACCATGCAAAAAAGTCACAGTGAGAAAAAAAATGGTACTTTGATCGCTTTGTATGATCCGGTCGGTCGTCAGGCTGACTTAGCGTTTGCACTGACGTTAATGACAGGGTATCAAAAGGTCGGTGACCCAGAGACTCTCTACCCACGAACGATAGGCAAAATTGTTAAAGGGTTTCTCGACCACCCTGATGCAGATATTCAGAAGATGGCGAAAGAGAACATTGATGAAACCGCTTTAAATGCGTTCTTTAAGGAGTCTGAAGCCGAAGAGTTGGAGTACAAAAAACGTCGAGAAGCGCTATTGGAGGTGTACGCCGCGTTCGCTTATCAAGACATGGCTGATGGGAGTATCGGGTCACTCGATAACTACTTGAAGATGTTTTTTGAAATCGAGTCTAGTGCTTTAAAGGAGCCAGAAAAAGAAGTCGAGAAGCTGACACGAATTGCCGCCAACATATTTGATGGAACCGGAGCGTCTGAAGAGGGGCAAGCCGCTCTCATCAAGATGATCAATAACGCCTACGAGAGCGGCGGTGCAACTCAAGATTCTCAAAGTGCGTATTACATTATCACTCAGTCAATGAAAAGCATCCTGCTCCAGTGTCAAGATCAGGTCGACTGGAAGATCGTCATTGAGTTGATGCCAATCGCCCTGAGTAAAGTGTGGGCACAAGCGAGAGCGGCCAGTATTTACGGCACAAAGTTGATGGTCAAATCCGGCTATAAGCTGTCAGCCACAGCCTTGTCACAAATCGTGGACTCTTTCTTGCCAACGTTTTTCGAAAAAGTCTTTGGCATTGTCTACACCGGCGAAAAGGTTAGAGTCACCCATGATAAACTAGCGGAATTAATCGCTAAGCATATTGATTCTGGGGGCAAGAGTCTTGGCGCTGCCAACAGAACACAGATGTACATGAAAGGGGCCAAAAAGTTATTCAATTGGGCAGAGGTTCAAAAGCGCAGTAATATCCCTGTTTACTATGAGTTATCAGAAATTAAAGTGGTACGTGAAGTTCAATATAGTGGACGCTTCCAGACCACAAAAGCCACAACCATATTGGATTACATAGGTATGACTGGTGATGGGGTGATTTCTGGATTTTCCTGGTACGCAAACTTTGGTGTTTTGTATGATGTACTGGCTCAAAGTGATTTCAGTGAGGCAGATCCACTTGAGCGTTCAGGAACGATTTACAGTACTTCGAAGTTGATTTCGGCTTTTGCTGCCATTATTGCCGACTCCGCAGCAATCTCAAGGGCGACGTTGGTTCTGGCCAATAGAGGGCTATCTGCGCCGCAACTGGCAGGGATAGCTCATAAAATATTGCCCAAGACCAATGCCGGTGTGACTCGATTCGATCTATTGCTTAAAGCGAGAGTGTTTAGCCGTATTATTGCGGTCTCAAACCTAGCAATGGTATTTGTGGCCATTGGCGATGGTTATGATGACTGGAAGAGTGGGAACATGGGCTCCCTAGCAGGCAATATCTCGATTGGTTTAGGGTCGGCTATCTTTGCTTATGGCGCGGCCTACTACGCCATTACGGGTGTGGCGATAGCCCTAACGTGGGGAATTGCTGCTTTTGTGCTTATTGTTGCAGGCGGTGTATTATCATGGATTTACGGCAAAGGGGCTTTTGAAAACTTGCTATTCCGATGTTTTTGGGGGAAAAGCGATGAATATTCGTTCTGGTATTTTGAAGAAGAAGGAAACTTTAAAGGAACTGAGAAAAGAATTGCATTTGCAAGGCAATATTTTGAAGACCCTTTATATCAGACTGCTTTTAAAATAGAAGTGCAGGAGTTTATGAATTTTCTTATGCAGCCTTCCGTTTCAATTTCAAATTCTAGCGATTTCTTTAGTAATAAGGAAACACGTACCTATAAGTTTGTCTTGCCAAATTTTGTCTGGAAAGTATCTGAGCTGGCGGGATCCATTCAAAAAACCAAATTGGATATCTTACAACCTATTCAATATATAAAAGAAGTTTCGACTCTTGATGAGTCTGGAACCAAAGTATTCACAAAAGCACTAGAAGCCGCGTTAAGCGATGCTGAAAAGCAGGAGTTTAAGAATGGGGCTTTGCACCTAAGCGTCGAAGTAGAACTGGACGAAGATTCAGAATTGCACTGGTGCTATCAACCTACTCCAGACGTGGTAGTACCAAAACGCATGTTAACCTCTGACGGCAAACTAAAAAAAACTTACATTGGAATGAGAGATGATGAGCCAATGGGCGATTTATAAGGACTTATGATGCGAAGAACAGATCCCAAGTACCCTTGGTGGAAAAGGCGCCACGCTCAGCGCTTGACTAGTTGGCGTGAGAAGTTTGAAAACACAATAGAGTTAGATACCTACCCGGACCCGGGAGAGCCCATAATGTCAGTCAATGACAACGTTCTTTCGATTCGTAACGCTGCACATAATATACGCTCTATATATTTCTTACCTTGGGTCGTAGGGTTCTGGCTATTATCTATTTCATTTGTCTATGACTTTGGTCCAAATGATGGAATGATAGCCCATGCCCACTACAATATTCAAAAGAACATAGATCGAGAAAAGAGAGGATTGAGCTACGACAAAGAGCGAGACTTGTATTACAAAGCACTAGTAGGTAACGATGGCACCGGCTCTAGGCTTGACCTTATAAACGCAGTTATCCAGCATGGCTCTGATAGCTATAGGAAAAGTATCTATGGGGAGATAACTTTTATATCAATACTAATTGTATTCTCTTTGATTTTGACTGCAGGTTTGATTCGATTTCCCCGTCTCGCAGAAATCCATTTTGATCGACAACGTGGGATTGTTTACACATGGCGGTTTGGAAAAATTGCCGCGTGCCGATTTGAAAACCTAGGTTTTCGTGAGGATAAGATTGGTCTAACACTCTTTCTCTATGGAGAAAGCAAAAAACACAAAAGCGGCTATTGGCCTGCGCTATTTGGGCTTCAGCCCACAGGGAAAGCACATATGAACAGCGAAGATGATAATACTTTTCTGATGGCACAATTATTCGCATTTATGGATAAAGGCAAGCAGGCGGTGATTACAGGAGAGCAGTTTCAACGTGCTCAGCCCAAAACCTATTTATTTCAGGACAACAAGCCTAAAGACTTTGAAAAAAGGCTAGAAGCCATCCTAGAACGTGAGCATCAACTGCCAGAGATCTATGCTGAGCATACATTTTAAAGGGGGGCCTGTGGAAGAGCCCTCAATTGATGAAACTGCAATAAAAACTAATGTGTTTGGAGTTATTTTTAGCTGCAGACCTAAATGATTTCTGTCCATAAACGAGTTACAACGATTAGGTGAAAAGGGACTCCCAAACTAGGAATAGAAATCCATAGCAAATGGCACGGTACCATTTGCTATGGCTAGGTTTAACGCTGACTTTGTGGTGCTGACAACTTTTGGTTGATGAACAGAGCAAATAAAATGATGCTTAATGCGATCCAGGTGTTGGCCTGGACGGGTTCATCTGAGATCACCACACCGATCAATACACCCACGGCGGGCACCAGATAATTGGTCATAGATGTGAAGACGGCACCGGCATGGCGGATACTCATCATGTACAGGTAGTAGACCACACCAGCGCACATTACGCCCAGATACACCAACGATAATATGGCCCCTGCTGACGTGACACCAAACGTTAATGGCGCACTAAACAATGCAACAACCAGCAGTTGAACACTGGCCATCGACAAGACATTTCTTGCCACAATCAACGGATGTTCATCGTGAACCCGATTGAGTAACAACAGGGCGATAGCAAAACAGATCGCCGCAGCAATAACCGCCGCTGCGCTGAGCATATTCAACTCCCCTCTGTCCAAGACCAAATCCGGAGAAAACAACACCAACAAACCACAAAAACCGACAAAAACACTGGAGGTGTTGCCTGCACTGATGCGGGCGCCTCGAATGAAAAGCGGGGCGAGCAGCAAAGCATAAAAGGGCAGGGTGCCCATCAGGATTGCGGTGATAGAACTGGTCAGGTTCTGCTGTCCCCAAGGGATCAGCACGAACGGGATCACGGCTTCAAGTAATCCGATTAGGGCAAAGAGTCCCCATTGATTGCTGTTCCCGTTGATGCCTAGTGTTTTGCAGATAACAATTAAGGTCACAGCCCCCAGGAGCGCCCGACATGCGCCGATCCAGACTGGAGCAAAACTCCCGAGCGCGACTTCCTGAAAAATAAACTGTGAGCCCCATATCAACCCGATGGCGAGCAGCGTTAAATAATTGCGTAAAATCATAACAGTGACCTGAAAATTGAAGAGCCAGGCTGACGAACCTGGCTCAAAATTAGCCCGTAAATGGGCGCAGTGATGAGTTAGCACGCCTTGAAAGCGATAGCGTCGACTTCTATTTGCATGCCTTCAAGCGCCAGTGTCGGGACTGGAATCAGGGTGCTGGCGGGTAAACGTTCTGTTGACCAACGTTTTTTCATCGCGTTACTCCAGATTTCGAGTTTTTCTGCATTGTGATCAACGATTAGAATCGTAATTTTGACTACGTCATCAAAACTGAGCTGGTGGGTGGTGAGCGCAATCTCCAGGTTCGCCAGCACCATATCAACCTGACGATCAAAGTCATGGCTCAGTGAATGCGTTTTTCCCTCACCGCCACTCTGGCCGGAAATGAAGATCAGCTCGCCATTGGGTGGGGTTTTCACGGTATGACAAAACCCATAAGGTACAGGGTTAAACAGTGCAGCCGGATTACAGAAAGAGAGAGTCTTGATTGTCATTTTATGAACCTGCCATTCGTTGTTAATGAAATTTTGCAGTAGTATAGAAGTTCAACTTAACTTTAAGTCAACGACTTTGTTTTCTCTTAGGTAAGTCAGGTAACATAATGATAAATAATCAGTATTTAACAATTGGTCAATTATCGGAACGCAGTGGTGTAGCGACATCCGCTTTGCGTTTCTATGAAACCAAAGGTTTGATCGCCTCTATCCGTACGTCAGGAAACCAGCGCCGTTATCTGATGTCGATGCTACGCAGAATCGCGCTGATTCAGGTGGCGCAGTCGATAGGTTTCACGCTTGAAGAGATCACGGCTGAATTGAGTGGCCTGCCGATGAAACAAACGGCAACCAAGCGGGACTGGGAAAAAGTCGCTAAAAAATGGCAAAAGGATTTGGATAAAAAAATGGCGCAAATACAGTCTCTGCGGGCAAACCTGACAGGGTGTATCGGCTGCGGATGTCTGAGCATGAAAAAGTGTCAGCTACTCAACCCGGAAGACACATTGCATCAGCAGGGGCAGGGCGCACAACGAATCATTCAGTGAGTATCCACGCGCGGTGAGAGAGTTTTCGAGTGTATCGCGGAATTTCGAAATTGTCGTATTTTGCAGCTATAGTGTAGTGATAGTGTGATATGCAACCAGGCTGGCATTTTGGGAAGTAAGACTGCCAGCTTTAAGGAGCGAGCAAAGTGGTACCCGAGTTTCAGCCAGGCAATAACATTGCCATGAAGATTCCCGCTCATGAGTACGAACGCACTGTGAGCTTTTATCGGGACGTACTGCGTTTCAAAGAGCTGTCGAATGATGGCATGGACGGCACTCCAAGATTCGAGTTTGGTGATAAAACCTTGTGGCTCGATTGTGTCGCCGGGTTAAGTCAGGCCGAAATCTGGCTGGAAGTGACCACCAATGATGTTGAACGAGCCGCAGAGTATCTGCAACGGCATGATTGTCACCGCCGGGATGAAATAGAACCGCTGCCGGAGGGGTTTCAGGCTTTCTGGATTGCCAGCCCGACCAATATCATCCATCTGATTTCCCCTCAAAAACACGCGTAAGCGACGCCAGGTTCGGGAGAGGACATGACCGAGTTTGTGATCACCACGTTTGACTGGGTACCGGAAGCGCCACGCGGCTACGTCCGGGATCTGCGTCTGCGCTGGGCGTTGGAAGAAGCCGCGTTACCCTATCAAGTGGAAGCCACTCCGTTTGCCACTCGCTCTCAGCACCATTTCGCACAGCAGCCGTTTGGACAGGTTCCTTGGCTGCGTCATGGCGAGCTGTCTCTGTTTGAGAGCGGTGCGATTCTTCTTTATCTGGCGGAGCACA
This sequence comes from Vibrio sp. V38_P2S17PM301, assembly GCF_009904845.1. Classification (NCBI taxonomy): domain Bacteria; kingdom Pseudomonadati; phylum Pseudomonadota; class Gammaproteobacteria; order Vibrionales; family Vibrionaceae; genus Vibrio; species Vibrio sp. V38_P2S17PM301. The sequence goes on from NZ_WXWO01000086.1 coordinate 45,624, forward strand.
GTAGTCAGCTCATGCCCAGCGATCTATCTGGCCGTTATCGCGTCATCGAATGGCTCTTTGCCGCATTGAATTCCGTCGAGATGGCGAGTGTACCTTGGTCGATCTTTATGTTTACTGACGATCAACAAGCCACTTCAGGGCGTAAAGCGCTCGATGATTTTCTCACTGCCCGGCTCAGGCATATGGAGCAGGTGCTATCACAATGCCAGTGGCTGGCGGTAGAGTTTTCTATTGCAGACATTGCAATGGCAGATGTATTGCGCCTGGTTGACCGTTTTGATGGCCTGACGCCTTATCCAGCTTGTCGGGCTTACGTGACGAGAGCGACTGCGCGTCCGGCATTTATAAAAGCGCATGCTGATCAAATGGCCTATTTTCGTGCGTCTGATCGTGTCGGGGAACAAGGTGGTGGTTCTGAGAGTTGATGTACGTTTTTGTCAGCGCGAGCCTGACGAGTAATTGGGTTCGGGAACACAATCAGAGCTCGTATAACTTGTCAAAATCGCGCTGGTTCAAAATATCTTCAATTTTTCTTCTTGTGGTATGAATGTTCTTATTCTCACCAAGGTTCTCTGTTGTCTTTTTTTCAACGGGACGTTTTTTCTTTGCTTTACTCATTTGTGATTCCTCATTACTGAATGCTGGTCGTGGTTTGGGTTAATCAATTTTAAAGCTTCCAAGTGTGGTGCCACTTGCCGACAAGATCACGCCTTGTTGGTTATGCTCGCAAAACTGGAAGTTGAGGTGGGGTTGGGAAGTCAGAAGTTTTGGGAAAATATGACGTTGTAGAATGTCACTGTTTAACTGATGTATTTCTGCAGACCAATGTGCCTGGTTTTCTTTTAAATAAAATTCTATTTTAAACACTCGTGTTTATTATCCTTCTTGACAGATTTATCTCGTAGTATTTGATACCAGTGTCGCTGGCGGCTTGTTCTTCTGGACATGGGGATCCTGGGTAATTTAATTGATGTTGAGAGGGGGAGATGTGGCGAAAGTGAAGAAGAAGATGTGGCGACAGGGCGCCACACCTTTTTGAAATCTTACAGAGCAGTAACGTTTGACGCTTGTGGGCCTTTTTTGCCTTGTTCAACGTCGAAACTTACTTTCTGACCTTCAGCCAGAGTTTTAAAACCGTCTGATACGATAGAGTTGAAATGTACGAAGACATCAGCGCCACCGTTATCTTGAGTGATAAAACCGAAACCTTTAGTTTCGTTGAACCATTTTACTGAACCAGTCATTTTTGAAGACATATAGATACCTCGATAGAAATTTAAAATAAGTTAAAAGCTGCGAACATAAAGCTATTGAATTGACTATGAAGAGAAGTTATCGCAGGAGCTAAACGACGGGTATCGAAAGGTAACTGAGAACAGACTTGTACTTAACATTTCACTAATAGCTCGTTTGCCAGAGCTGACACCACTATACACCTTGTTTTCTAAATGACCAGTTTTATTTTTCTAACGGGCCAGAGGGAAGTTTGTTCTGACAGGAGCTAAACACACCTTCTGCTGCTGACACGATCAACAATCGCATCACTGCGTAAAATATCATCAAATATTATTTCTCATCGCTAAAATAGGAAGAAAGATGAGATTTATTTTTATTCTAATGATGATGTAAGATTCATTCT
>NZ_WXWO01000006.1:0-46879 GCF_009904845.1 Vibrio sp. V38_P2S17PM301
ATACGGTCAATAGAAAGTCAGAACGCAGTATTCATTAACAATTCAAGATCAAAAATCTGAAAAGGCCCACACTTTTTGTGAATGAACATCACGTTTTTTATTTGTAATACAAAATTATCAATAATATTCATCAGATCAATTCACTATCTGGCCACTTTTTGCTCAGTCTCATTTTTGTCTCATTGTTTTTTACAAACTTATTATGCTTTTAGTTTTATTGGTGTTATTTTATTGACGTTTTCGATGTCTTACCGTGAATATTCAGACATCTGGTATAGATCTGCCCACTGATCCGTGGTTCCTTTTAAGGAGATCGAGAGTGAACTGGAATAAAATGAAAACTCTAAGCTGTTTGATCGCTCTGAGTTTTCCGGCGCAAAGTCAAACATTAGAACAAGCCGTAGCCAATGCGCTAGCTACAAACCCAAATATAAAAGCTTCTTATAACGAGTTTGTTAGTAAAAAATACGACGCAGATGCTGCAACGGGAGCCTACCTGCCTAAATTAGATTTAGATGCGGGAATTGGCTACGAGAACGTTGATCTGACTTCAGGTACAGAAAACGAATTAACCCGAAAAGAAGCGTCTTTAACCCTGACCCAATTACTGTGGGATGGTAATGCGACTCTAAATGATATAGACAGAACGTCTGCCGATGCAGAATCTGTTAGATTTCAGTTGATCGCAGATGCTCAGGATATCGCTTTACAAATCGCCAAAACGTATTTAGACGCGACCAAAGCGTTTGAAGTATTACAATTGTCTGAAAGCAATCTTCGCGTGCATGAAGATATCTACGAAGATATTAAAAAACGCGTGGATTCAGGGATTGGTTCAACCGCGGATCTTTCTCAGGTAGAAGCTCGTCTGGCGAAGGCGCATGGTAATCTTCTGGCCGCCCAGAACAACCTTTATGATACGCATACCCAATTTAAAACTTTGGTCGGCGAGACGCCACAAGGGTTAACCTTCCCTCGTGCGGATCATGCAAAATTACCATTTACGGTTGATGATGCCCTTTCCAACGCATACAAACATCACCCAGTTATCAAAGTTGCGCAGGCTGATGTTGACTCGGCTCGTTTCCAGTATGAGCAATCGAAAGGTGTTAATTATCCGACCCTTTCTGTTGAAGCGGCACAAAGCTGGCGCGATGATGCCGCGGGGATTGAGGGAGAAAGCAAAGAGTTCTCTGCAATGTTGCGTATGCGTTACAATCTCTATAATGGTGGCTCAGACGCAGACCGTACACAAAGTGCGGCATACCAAATGAATAAAGCCAAAGATTTCCGCGATCGTACCTATCGTAGTGTGGAAGAAGGCCTGCGTTTATCCTGGAGTGCATTGACCTTCACCTCGAAACAAAAACAGTTTCTGGCGAATCACGTGGACTCCGCCTCGGACACCGTAATTGCGTACGAGAAACAATATAAACTTGGCAAACGTACACTGTTAGACGTGCTCAACACTGAGAATGAATTGTTTGACGCACGCAAAGGTTACTTGGACGCAAAATATGATGAGCAGTACGCCAAGTATCGAGTGTTGAACGCGACCGGTGGCTTGCTGGATGCCCTACTGGTTGACACACCAGAAAAATGGAATAAGCCGGTGGAGTATTAATATGAATAAACTACTATTGCCTGCACTGATTGCATCTTTGGTTGTCGCAAGTAACGCCAACGCGGAAGATGAATACGAATATACGCCGACCCCGGAAGCAACTCAGGTGTCTGATCTGCAAGACGACGACAACGATGGTGTCGTCAACGCGCGTGACCTTTGCCCAGAGACTCCGGAAGGAGCAGAAATCGATAACAATGGATGTGAACTTTATATCAATCAGTCCGAACAGCTACAGCTGCATATTCTGTTTGCTAACGATTCTTCCGTTATCGAACCTTTGTTCTATCGTCAGATCGATGAAATGGCAGACTTTATGAAGGAATACCCTGAGACAAAAATCGAAATTCAGGGTTACGCGAGTAAAGTCGGCTCAGCCAGCCACAACCTTGCACTGTCAAAACGTCGCGCGACGGCAGTTGAGCAGGTTCTGTTGCGTGAAGGTGTAGAACCCAATCGTGTAAAAATCGTCGGCTATGGCGATACCCATTTGTCAGAAATTGGCACCGATGAAACCAGCCATGCAATGAACCGTAAGGTCGTGGCCCGGGTTGTCGGCCATAAAGGCACATACAAAAAAGAGTGGACAATCTTTACCAAACGCGGCCAATAAGCCCGGACAAGAAAAGGAGCGCGAGTCGCTCCTTTCTTTTTATTTGGTAATGTGTTCCGAGCTTGAAAGTGTTACTCTTACGGCGTTTTTCACATCGAGAATTTCAAAATGAGCAAACTGACTGCAGATATCGAAGCAAACCTGAAACTTTTCATCGAAGAGACCAAACAAAGTAAACTGGTTTGGGGCCTGAGAAATGAAGACGGTTGGCTGGCTTGTGACTCTACTGAATTTGAAAACAGTGAAGTGATGCCTTTCTGGTCATCGAAAGAAGATGCAGTAACCCACAATGTTGAAGAGTGGGCAGACTTCGAAGTCCTGGAAATTCCACTGGATATTTTTGTTGAAGACTGGTTGATCACACTGGACGAAGACGGTGTTCTGGTTGGAACCAACTGGAATGCAAACCTGGAAGGCAAAGAGATGGAGCCAGCAGAGCTGGCAAAACTGTATCTGGCTGACTAACGAAACGCGTATTTGTGATAAAAAGCCTCTCAATTGAGAGGCTTTTTTTAATTCGCTCGTTGTTTTCTCAACAGCTCAGTCATCACGGTTTCGCGATTGTCCAGATAATCGTTCAGACCTGCCCTGCGCAGATCACACGATGGACAATCACCACAGCCATCACCGATGATGCCGTTATAGCATGTGAGCGTTTTCTCACGAATCAGGGATAACGCGTCATATTGATCGGCCAGCGCCCAGGTCTCTGCTTTATTCAGCCACATTAACGGTGTGCGGATCATCAGTTGACGATCCATGCCCTTAACAAGAGCATCGTTCATAGACTTCACGAATTCATCGCGGCAATCCGGATAGCCAGAAAAATCTGTTTCACAAACGCCGGTGATAACACAATCCGCGCCAATCTGATACGCATAGATACCAGCTAACGTCAGAAACAGAATATTGCGACCAGGTACGAACGAATTCGGCAGGCCATTCTCCTGTAATTCATGCGATACCGGAATATCATCACGTGTTAACGAACTGATCGCCAGTTCATTGAGCAGGCCAACATCCATCACTTTGTGAGCCTTCACCCCCAACTCACTTGCCAGCTTTTGTGCCACTTCAATCTCTAGCTTGTGACGCTGTCCATAATCAAAAGTGATGGCATGCACTTCATCAAACTCTTTGAGCGCCTGCACCAGACAGGTTGTCGAGTCCTGTCCACCGCTAAATACAACGACTGCTTTTTTCATGACGTGTTCCTTTATGCGATGCTTAAATATTTGTGTGTCTGAATCGACAGGCGCCAGTTGCGTTCAATACAAGTATCGATACACAGCTGCGTCGCGCGTGGTTTTTGACTGATTGGCTGTAAAGCTATGGGTGTCGATTCAGGCACTCCGGCACGCTGTAAGAGCACGTCAAGCTGATCGATGTCCTTTTGCGTCGCCACGGGATGTTTTACTTCATTCGCACGCAACAACGCGCTGTCGAGTACTGGCAGTTTTCCTTTCATGGCCACCTTGGGTGACACTGTCACCCAAGTTTTCTCTGACGTTAACACTTCAGATGTACCACTGGTTTCAATTTGACATTGACAACCGATCGCCTCGAAAGCTTCAGACAAAGGCCTCAAATCATAAATACATGGCTCACCGCCAGTGATAACAATATGCTTTGCACGATAGCCTTGCTGTCTATACGTAGCAACAATCTGTTCGGCCGTTTGTCGACACCAAGTGGGCGAATCTTCCGTTTTCAAAAGAATATCCCCGATTGTGCGCTCATCCTCTGCTTCCGCTGTCCAGGTTTGCTTAGTATCACACCACGCACATCCAACAGGGCAAATTTGCAGACGAACGAATACAGAAGGCACACCGGTAAAAATACCTTCCCCCTGAATGGTCTCGAACATTTCGTTAACTTTGTACAACTTACACTCAGCCTAATCAGTGATTCAAATTAGCAGGACGGAGACCTTAAATGACTCTCCGCACCAGGTCAAATTAAACCAGTGAGTATTTCATTATTTGATCCAAATCTCACTCTAAATTAAGCTGCAAGTTCTTTTTCATTTTTCGGGTAAGTCATGTTTAAACTCATCGCTCTGGATATGGATGGCACCTTGCTGAACAGCCAAAAAGCCATCTCTCCCCGCACTAAAGACGCTATTGCCAAAGCACGAGCGGCCGGGGTCAAAGTCGTACTGGCATCAGGTCGCCCATTAGAGGGCATGCAGGACAAACTGGATGAACTGGGTATTTCCGGTGATAACGAGTTTGTTTTGTTCTATAACGGCTCCATGGTAAAAGAACTCGGCAGTGGTGCCATTATCCACCAGAAAATCATTGATGGGCGTGCCGCTAAGCAAGTTGCCAAACTGGCTCAAGAGCTTGGTCTCAATACACATGCGTTTAGCCAGATTCACGGTTTAATTACGCCAAAGACCAGTGAATACACCCAAGTGGAAGCCAGTATCAATGACCTGCCAGTTACCGAAATAGACTTTGACACTTTGGAAGATGATCACCCGATCGTTAAAGCCATGATTGTCGCTGCGCCAGATAAACTTACCGCCGCGATCAAAACACTGCCACAAGAACTGCACCAAGATTTCACCATCGTGCAAAGCGCACCGTTCTTTCTCGAATTCCTCAACACTGGCAGCAACAAAGGTGTCGGTATTCAGGCAATCGCGGAACACTTAGGTATCCGTTCAGAAGAAGTGATTTGTATGGGCGACGCTGAGAACGATCACCATATGCTGCGGTATGCGGGATTGGGCGTTGCGATGGCCAATGCAATGGAAGAAACCAAAGCGATTGCTGACTACATTACGCTCAGTAACGATGACGATGGCGTCGCCTATGTGATTGAAAAGTTCGTCCTGAATATCTGATAGCAAAAAGCCTCGCTTCGGCGAGGCTTTTCATTATGCTGATTGTACGCTGAGACGCCTGACGCTCAATGCAAAAACCAAAATCAGTAACGGGAAACGAATCGCTTCCATCACCAAAGAATAAATACTGCTGTAAGCAACAAACCCAGCCATGTACAAAATCACCTCATTGAGCAATAGCAACAACAAGACCATAGAGATAAGACTTCGCCCACCAACCTGCCCCTCGGATTGATTCACTGTCACCACCAATCCTGTCATCGTCACCAAAATTGCCAGCCAGGCCGTAAACACTGGCAACGGCCAGATTGCCGTCAGGGTCGCCGCAGCTATCGTCAATGCGATCCATAAACCATTAGAGCAAAGTAAGGCGTCCACGTTGATATCCGGCTTCTTTTCCAAACGGATGACATGCCACGCCGTCAGAACACCGAGTAGGATTCCAGCCAGCATATCACTTAAAAACGCAGCACCAAGGTAAAACTTCGCCAATACCAGCCAAAACAAACTGGCGAGACTCAACGCGGTATAACGATTGAACGTTAATTTATCCAGCCCGTTTAAAACCAGCGTCACCACGCAAAACCACACCGCTACCGGTAAGCTTGGAAAACCATTGCCAAAACTTGAGCTCATCTGCAATTCAGGCACATACACATGAGGTCGCGGTAACGCAAACCCTTGCTGAGCGACAAGACACAACAGTGAGGTCAACGTAATGGCAAACATAGTCCGGTAGCACATTGCCTTACCAAATCGCCAATACAGAGCCGGAAAAATAACAATGAAAATCCACGGCTGAGCCAGTTGATTTCCCAGCATCATCAGTGCATTAACACCGGAAGCAATGTGTGGCGAGAACTCGGCAACCAGGCCCTGAAGCGTTGCAATCCAGTTAAGCTCAACCTGATGCCATGCCGGAGCAGCGTCTGCCAACTGGTTTACATAAGTCACCGACTGTTCTGTTGCTGCGTCAAACATGGATTGAATCACGGTCCACTGTTGTGGATAACGGTACAGTTCAGGCAACAAGCTTTCCGGAGACAACAGCATCGCGCCCGACACTTCGACGCCATAATGAGGCGCAAACCAAACCGGTAGCTCATAACCGTCAAACCGGTTATTGAAGCCGAACGCGATAATGTCCGAATCCGATACGCAGTCAAAAACGGCCGCTTTTTCCGTATACCCCAATAGATCGCCTACGGTAACCGCCAGCCCTGTTTCCTCCCAAGTTTCCCTTTGCGCGGCTTGCTTGGGGGTTTCACCTTTTGATATCAGACCACCAGGTAACGACAATTTTTTGGTCAGAATCTCATTGACCATGACGAGCTGGTTATTAGCTCGCACCAAACACAGAGCACCACGTACTTCGTTCGGGTGCTTCTGAACGGCAGCCGCTGTTGATGAAAACAGCGTAGAACACAGCAACAATACGGTGCCAAACAGACACCACAAAGATTGTTTATTCACACAACACCTTTTTAGGTTCGGATGGATTTGCGCAGCCAGTGTATATGGTGCTCAAATCCTAAATTCTTATAAAGCTCTACCGCTGAATCATTAAAATGCCATACTTCGACAAACATCTGCTCAACGCCACACTCTTTAAAACTGCGTTCGATGCGCTGGCATAACTGTATCGCGATCCCCTGCTTACGATACGCAGGCAATACATACAATTCATCAATACTCCCCATCGGCACAGGTTTGCTCACTGAAGACACCAGCTCACAAAAGTGGCCACTGACAAAACCGACCAGAGTTTCTTCAAACCGGGCCACAAAAACGAAGCACTCCGGATCATCCAGATAGCGAGCAATGCTCTTCTCCTGCTCGATCTCTTCCGCCGTTTTGAAATGCTCAGGGGATTGTTGATGATGCTCGTGGTGTAACTGAAACATCAGTTCATTGAGCTGGTTAAGGTCGTGGCTGTTCGCAGCCGATAGCCGGATAGGCAACATAACGCGTATTTATAGCAAGTTCAGTGTCAATTGATGTGATTCTAAGGGATCAAAAATAAAAAAGCCCCAATAAATCGGGGCTCCTCGGTGTTAAATGTGAGACATGGTCATTAGTCATGCAACACTCGTTCGATTTCACTCAGGCTTGCTGGGTCATCAATCGTGGACGGTATCGTATACTGCTCGCCATCGGCGATCTGACGAATGACTCGCCGCAAGATTTTACCTGAACGGGTTTTCGGCAGACGCTCCACAACCAGTGCATGCTTGAAACACGCCACAGCGCCAATTTCATTGCGCACTTTCCCGACCAGCTCATCTTCAAGTTGATGCTCGTCCATCTTCACGCCATCTTTCAGTACCACCAGTCCAAGCGGCAGCTGCCCTTTTAACTCATCGTGGATACCGACGACCGCACATTCCGCAACCGCAGGATGACCACCCACGACCTCTTCCATTTCACCGGTCGACAAACGATGACCTGCTACATTAATCACATCATCGATTCGCCCCATGATAAACAGATAGCCATCTTCATCCAGATAGCCCCCATCGCCAGAGACATAATAGCCAGGGAACTGGCTCAAATACCCACTCTCGAAACGATCATGATTACGCCAGACAGTCGGTAGACAACTGGGCGGTAACGGGCGTTTTAACGCCACATAACCTTGTTCATTCGGACCAACCACTTCCCCGACTTCGTTAAGTACATCGACCTGATACCCCGGAATCGGCTTTGTCGCCGATCCGGCTTTGATCGGCATCATTTCCAAACCGATGGGATTACCGGCAATGGCCCAGCCAGTTTCCGTTTGCCACCAATGGTCAATGACCGATTTACCCGTATGCTGCGCGACCCAATCCAGAGTGGGTGGGTCTAAGCGTTCACCGGCCATAAAAATGGTCTGTAACGAAGACAAGTTGTACCGACGAATATGTTCACCCTGCGGATCTTCTTTTTTGATCGCCCGAAACGCCGTCGGTGCGGAGAAGAGCGCGTTAACACGATACTCTTCACACACACGCCAGAATGCCCCCGGGTCTGGGGTACGCACTGGCTTACCTTCGAATAAAATCGTTGTACAGCCGTGAATCAACGGGGCATAAACAATGTAGGAGTGCCCGACTACCCAGCCAACATCTGACGCCGCCCAGAATACGCCATCCTGTGGCATATTATACACGGTTGCCATGGAGTACTTCATCGCCACCGCATGACCACCATTATCACGAACCACCCCTTTAGGTTTGCCTGTCGTTCCAGAGGTGTAGAGGATGTAAAGCGGGTCTGTCGAAAGCATAGGCACACACGCATGCGGTGTCGCCTGGCTCAGCTCTTCACACCAATCAACATCACGTTCCTGATTCAGATCGGCTTTAAGTTGCTCACGTTGCAAAACAACCACGGTATCGGGTTTCCAACGGCTGTCCATGATGGCTTTGTCGACCAGCGGCTTGTACTCAATCACTTTGTTGATTTCAATACCACATGACGCAGTGACAAGCACTTTGGGTTCTGCATCTTCAATGCGTACCGCCAATTCATTCGCCGCAAAACCGCCAAACACCACCGAATGAATCGCTCCAAGGCGTGCACACGCCAGCATTGTCATTGCGGCTTCCGGGATCATAGGCATATAAACTACAACCCGGTCGCCTTTTCTGACACCTTGTTTCGCCAACATACCAGCAACACGGGCAACCTCATCACGCAGCTCGGTATACGTGTAGTTACGCTTTACTCCGGTGACTGGCGAGTCATAAATCAGAGCGATCCGATCGCCTCGACCCTGTTCACAATGATAATCGAGCGCCAGCCAGGATGTATTAAGCAAACCATCGGGAAACCAGCGTTCAATGCCATTCTCATCAGCACCCAGAATTGTGCGGGGCTTTTCAAACCAGTCAATATATTCGGACTGATCTTTCCAGAATTGTTCCGGATGGTCGGTAGCGTGTTGATATTCATTCAGATAAGTAGACATCCGTCTCCTCCTTGAGTTTTCCTTGCTAAGCCAGAATATCAGCCGGGACTCTGACCCAGCCTTCCATTAATACTCTGGCGCTTCTACTCATACTGGCTTTCTCTACAACCCAACCGTCCTGAGTGTCTGTTGCCGTAGCCCCTACTTTCAACGTTCCTGATGGGTGACCAAATGTCACTGACTGGCGGCGTCCCCCTCCCGACGCCAGATTAACCAATGTACCTGGTACACAGGCTGCTGCCGCGATCGCCACTGCCGCCGTCCCCATCATGGCATGATGCAGTTTCCCCATTGACAGCGCCCGCACCAATACATCCACTTGTGACGCCGTCACCAACTCACCACTGGATGACGTGTAATCCTGCGGCGTCGCCACAAACGCAACTTTTGGCGTGTGTTGGCGAGACCCGGCTTCTTGTAGCGTCTTAATCAAACCCATTTTCAACGCGCCGTGTGCCCGTATCGCTTCAAACATCGTCAATGCCTGAGCATCGTTATTAATGTCATCTTGCAGTTCCGTCCCGCGATATCCGATGGCAGCTGCATCTACAAAAATGGTTGGTATTCCGGCATTGATTAACGTGGCATTTATGGTGCCCAATCCAGGCACCTCCAGATCGTCCACCAGATTTCCAGTGGGAAACATGGCTCCTTCTCCCGCAGCCGGGTCCATAAAATCCACCTGCACTTCTGCCGCAGGGAAAGTAACGCCATCGAGTTCAAACTCGCCCGTTTCCTGAACTTTGCCATGACGGACTGGCACATGAACGATAATGGTTTTACCGATGTTGGCCTGCCAGACCCGGACAGAGACCACACCATTTTGCGGTATCCGCTCTTGCTCTATCAGCCCGGCGTGGAGTGCAAATGGTCCGACTGCCGCTGATAAATTTCCGCAATTTCCACTCCAGTCGACAAAGGGTTGATCAATGGATACCTGTCCGAACAGATAATCAATATCGTGATCTGCCCGCTGGCTTTTGGACACAATTACAGTTTTGCTGGTACTTGATGTCGCGCCCCCCATCCCATCAATTTGCTTCCCGTACGGATCTGGGCTGCCAACAACACGCAGCAACAATTTATCCCGTGCCGGGCCGGCCTGTTGCGCGTCAGGGGGTAAATCATCCAGACTAAAAAAAACGCCTTTACTGGTACCGCCACGCATGTACATCGCCGGTATACGCATTTGACCGTTGGTATATTCTTTAGCTTGCATTCTCATCGAGCCCCTTATCCGGCCAAAAAGTCCTGTGCGAAGCGTTGCAACACCCCACCGGCACTATAAACGTCAACTTCATCAGCCGTATCTAGACGGCAAAGTACAGGCACCTCAATAATCTCGCCATTACGTCGAGTGATTACCAACGTCAGTTCCGCTTGCGGAGCTATGGTGCCTTTCACGTCAAATAGCTCCGTTCCGTCTATTTGCAAGGTATGGCGGTTTACTCCTGACATGAACTGCAATGGTAATACGCCCATCCCAACCAAATTCGTTCGATGAATGCGCTCAAACCCTTCTGCAGCAATGGCTTCAACCCCGGCGAGACGCACACCTTTTGCCGCCCAATCTCGGGACGACCCCTGGCCATAATCAGCACCGGCAATGATGATCAACGGCTGCTTGCGTTCCATGTATGTTTCGATCGCTTCCCACATGCGGGTCACTTTGCCTTCTGGCTCGATACGAGCCAACGAGCCCTGCACGACATCGCCATTTTCCTGCACCATTTCATTGAACAGCTTCGGATTAGCGAACGTTGCCCGCTGTGCGGTCAGATGATCACCGCGGTGAGTCGCATACGAGTTGAAATCTTCTTCCGGCACGCCCATCCGAGTGAGATATTCCCCCGCGGCGCTGGATGCCAGAATGGCGTTGGAAGGAGACAAATGGTCGGTAGTGATGTTGTCACCAAGGACGGCCAAAGGGCGCATCGCCGACAACGTCCGCTCTCCTGCCAGCGCTCCCTCCCAGTATGGCGGGCGACGGATATAAGTGCTCATCGGACGCCAGTCGTAAAGCGGGTTGGTGTTCAACAAACCTTCATCCGGTTTGAACATCTGGATATACACTTGTTGAAACTGCTCAGGCTTAACGTAGCGCTGAACAACGTCATCAATCTCTTGATCGCTCGGCCAGAGATCGTTGAGATAAATGGGCTTGCCCTGACTGTCAACGCCCAACGCATCCCGCTCAATATCAAACCGAACCGTCCCCGCCAGCGCATAGGCCACCACCAGAGGCGGAGAGGCAAGAAAAGCCTGTTTGGCATAAGGATGGATCCGGCCATCAAAATTTCGATTGCCCGACAACACCGCAGTGGCGTAGAGGTCGCGGTCGATAATTTCCTGTTGAATGTCTGGTGCCAGCGCACCGCTCATTCCGTTACACGTCGTACAAGCATACGCCACAATACCAAAGCCCAGCTTTTCCAGTTCAGGCAATAGACCGGATTCCTCCAGATACAACCTTGCCACTTTGGACCCTGGCGCAAACGACGTTTTCACCCAGGGTTTACGAACCAAACCTAATTGGTTGGCCTTTTTCGCCACTAAGCCAGCGGCAACGACATTGCGCGGATTACTGGTGTTAGTGCACGAGGTAATGGCCGCAATGATCACGGCGCCATCAGGCAGTTGCCCGTCTTTCTGCTGCCATTCACCGGAAATGCCACGCTCTGTCAGCTCAGATGTCGGTAATCGGCGATGCGGGTTTGATGGGCCAGCCATGTTGCGACCAACCGCGGACAGATCAAATTCCAATACACGCTCATATTTTGCCGTGGTTAAGTCATCAGCCCAGAGTCCGGCTGTTTTGGCGTATTTTTCTACCAGGTCGACCTGTTGCTCATCGCGACCGGTCAACTTCAGGTATTGGATCGTCTGTTCATCGATGTAAAACATCCCCGCTGACGCACCATATTCCGGTGTCATATTGGAAATGGTTGCCCGATCACCAATGGTAAGATCTTTTGCACCTTCTCCGAAAAATTCCAGGTAAGAAGACACCACGCGTTCATTGCGCAAAAATTCGGTGATCGCGAGTACAATATCGGTTGCGGTAATCCCCGGCTGCCGGCTGCCAGTCAGTTTGACGCCGATAATGTCTGGTAATCGCATCATTGATGGACGTCCGAGCATCACGGTTTCCGCCTCCAGACCACCTACGCCTATCGCGATCACACCCAGACAATCCACATGCGGTGTATGACTGTCGGTACCAACACACGTATCTGGAAATGCAACCCCACCTTTAACCTGAATGACTGGGGACATTTTCTCCAGATTGATTTGGTGCATAATGCCGTTACCTGCGGGGATGACACTGACATTTTGAAATGCCGTTTTACACCACTCAATAAAATGAAAGCGATCTTCGTTACGTCGCTCTTCTATTGCCCGGTTTTTTTCAAACGCATCCTGTTCATAGCCGGCATGTTCAACCGCCAGAGAGTGATCCACGATGAGTTGTGTTTCCACGACAGGGTTCACTTTCGCCGGATCGCCCCCCTGGTCAGCAATGGCATCACGTAAACCTGCGAGATCGACCAATGCCGTCTGGCCAAGAATGTCGTGACATACCACCCTTGCGGGGTACCACGGAAAGTCCAGGTCGCGCTTACGCTCGATGATCTGGCGTAGTGCTGCCTCCAGTTTTTCCGGCTCGCAGCGACGTACCAGATTTTCTGCCAGTACTCTTGAGGTATACGGAAGTGTCTCGTAGGCACCATCAGAAATGTCATTTACCGCGGCGCGAGTATCAAAGTACTCAACGCTGGTGCCCGGCAGTAACTTGCGATATTGGCTATTCATAACAACTTGCTCTTATAGACTTCGCGTCTGCCTCTCTTTTACGAGAGGCCGCTCGCTGATTAACCGCGCTGTTCGATGGGAACCCATACTTGTGCATCCGGGCCTTCGTAGTCAGCGCTCGGCCGAATAATGCGGTTATTGGCACGTTGCTCGTAAACGTGCGCCGCCCAGCCGGTTAATCGGCTCATCACAAAAATAGGCGTGAAAAGTTTGGTGGGTATGTCCATGAAATGGTAAGCCGACGCATGGAAGAAATCGGCATTACAAAATAAACCCTTCTCACGCTTCATAACCGCTTCAACCCGTTCAGAGACCGCATACAGCTGTGTGTCACCGACCGCTTCAGACAGTTCCTTCGACCAACGTTTGATAAGGGCGTTGCGAGGGTCGCTTTCGCGATAAATCGCGTGACCAAAGCCCATGATCTTTTCTTTGTGCTCGAGCATATGAAGAATATTGGTTTCAGCCTCTTCTGGCGTATTCCAATCCTGAATCATTTCCATAGCGGCTTCATTGGCACCGCCATGCAAAGGGCCACGTAATGTACCAATCGCCGCCGTGACGCAGGAGTGGATATCAGATAAGGTCGACGCACATACGCGCGCAGCAAAAGTGGATGCATTAAATTCATGCTCGGCGTACAGGATCAGCGAGCAATGCATGACTTTCTTATGGAGGTCACTCGGCACTTTGTCAGTGAGCATTTTCAGGAAATATCCACCGATACATTCTTCCGATTTGTCTTCAGTGTCGATCCGCACACCATCGTGACTATATCGATACCAGTAACAGATGATGGCAGGAAATAGCGCCAGCATACGCTCGGTGGCCGCTTGTTGTTCAGAGAAATCCATTTCCTGCTCGAGATTACCGAGTACCGAGCACCCAGTGCGCATTACATCCATGGGATGGGCATCGGCTGGGATCAGTTCCAACGCCTGCTTCAGCTCTTGCGGCAAACCACGCATCCCCATCAAACGGGTTTTGTAGATATCCAGTTCCTGTTGCGTTGGCAAATGACCAATCAGCAGAAGATGGGCCACTTCTTCGAACTGAGCATTGTTTGCCAGATCGGTAATATCATAGCCCCGGTAGGTCAGCCCCGTTCCGGTTTTTCCGACAGTACATAATGATGTGCTTCCGGCACTCTGACCACGCAGGCCAGCGCCGCCTAATTCTTTGTTAGGCATGTTGAACTCCTTTTCTGTCCGGCTCTTACCCTCTTTCGGGGTGTTATTGGTGCTCGGACGGTTTCACGTTATGGATTTAAGGCGATATTTCTTGAGCTTCCTGTTTGTTGCGATACCCGAATCTGGCTACTGACTAGAAAACAGTTTGTCTAGCTTGTCTTCATAATCGTGGTAATTGAGATGTTCATACAACTCTTTCCGCGTTTGCATGGAATCGAGCAATGCTTCCTGATTGCCATATTCCAGTAAATGAGCGTAGACCATTTCTGCGGCCCGGTTCATCGCCCGGAATGCACTGAGTGGATACAACACCATGTCAACTTTTGCCTGCGCCAGTTGCGCACAGGTGTACAATGGGGTTTGGCCAAATTCCGTGATGTTTGCCAGGATAGGTATAGGTCGACCAACCGCAGATTCAAGTGAGTTGGCAAACTGTACGTACTGATCCAGTTTGTTCATCGCCTCAGGAAAAATCATGTCAGCACCTGCTTCGACACAAGCAATCGCACGATCTATCGCTTTGTCGATCCCCTCAACAGCCAGCGCGTCTGTTCTGGCCATGATCACAAAGTTGTCGTCCCGTCTGGCATCAGCAGCAGCTTTGATTCTGTCGACCATCTCTTCCTGGCTGACAATGGCTTTATTCGGCCGATGACCACAGCGCTTTTGCGCAACTTGATCTTCCATGTGCACCGCGGCAGCGCCCGCTTTTTCCATCGATTTGATGGTCCGCGCGATATTGAACGCACCTCCAAAACCAGTATCAATGTCCACCAGCAACGGCAGATCACAAGCGTTCGTAATTCGGTCTACATCCACCAGCACGTCATTAAGCGTAGTGATGCCTAAATCCGGCAAACCATAAGACGCATTAGCAATACCACCGCCGGATAAATAGATCGCTTGATGACCAATATTTTTCGCCATCATGGCGCAATACGGGTTGATGGTGCCGACAATTTGCAGCGGATCATTATCGGCGACTGCCGCTCTGAATTTTGCTCCCGGGCTTAATGACATGGTAATTCTCCTAGTCGTCTGAGTCGGTTTGCAGGATCTGCTGTTCAATCAGCGTTCGACTGCCGGAAATGTGTCTGCGCATTAGCATTTCTGCTAATTCTTCATCCCGGTTCTTAATGGCCTGCAAAATAAATTTGTGTTCGTTCAACGCCTCATTGGGCCTTGAATGTGATCGTGGAGACTGGTAGCGATACATGCGTAATAAGTGATAAAGCTCATCACACAACAAGGCAACCAGCTTGCTATTTCGACTGGCTTTAATGATGCGATAGTGGAAATCAAAATCGCCATGTTGGTGAAAGTATGATGACCCTTCCACCTGATCAATATGTTCGGAATGTGTCGACAATAGCTGTTCCAACGCATGAATTTCTTCATCGCTGATGTAGCGCGCAGCCAACCGAGCTGCCATTCCCTCAAGCGCTTCTCGCACTGCGTACAGTTCAAGTAATTTTTCAAACGAGAAGGTAATGACCCGAGCACCAACATGCGGCACTCGCTCAATCAGCCCGAGCCCCTCCACTCTCATGATGGCCTCACGCAGTGGACCGCGGCTGACCTCGAAACGCCGTGCCAGTTCTGGCTCAGAGATTTTGCTTCCCGGCAAAATCTCCCCATTAACAATCGCCTCAATGAGATAGCCAGTTAAGTGTTCTGACTTCGTATTCTCTTTGGTCACCAAAGGTAACCTACTCTCTACATTCATGGTCTACCCGTTTCTTCCGCAGCTTCACTTCGCTTTATTTACATGTGCGAGACTGTGGCAACAACTTACTCTGCTTATAAAATAGACGATCACATTGTCGACAATCAAGAATATTGTCGACAATTTAGACTAAGGTCGAATTTAACCCTTGTTTCGTCCGTCTTACTAATTTCAATAAGAAGTATGGATTTATAGACAAGTAATAAAGGAATACGTGGCTTAACGACAGGAAAAACGAAATTGAGTTGATAGAACCAAAAACTGTTCAAAAGACAAGATTGTCAACAGTTCATACATAAGCTGCTTAGTCCACAGCACATTGCGCGTGATTAGTGAAAGGAAACCGCTTTGGCTTTGTACGTATGCATATTTTCCTGGCAGGTCTCAAAGATTGGCTCAGCAGCAGGCTCAAACTGATCAAATGTCCTAGACTGCTTTGCAGTGATATCGATGTGCTCACGCTCACTCAGCGCTCCCGATACTACTGTTTAATAACAAGACCAACGGGTAGATACACTACCAATAGACAAAGATCGCAATCAGGGATGATGTATGGCTGATCAATTTTCGGCGGCCGCAAGTGCCCTCTCCGCTAAGGATTACAGCGGAGAGGAACATAAAGCGACCGAACTGCGCGTCACCGAAGGAGTCTCTGCTCCATTTGAAATTCAGGTGACGATTGTTGCAAAATCGTTTGACGTTAAAGAGCAGCTCGGACAAGGGCTGACCATTACTCGCTACACCAATGAATCCGGCACTTTGACTGCGAGCCGAGTGTTTCATGGCATGATCATCAGAGCCCAGCAACTTGGGCTCGACAGCAGCTTGCAATATGCGTCCTATCAACTGACTCTTCGCCCTTGGCTGTGGCTGCTTAAACACACACAAGCCTTTCGTGTCTATCAAAACCAATCAACGCAAGACATAGTGACGGATATTTTTACCCAAGCCGGATTCAGTGGCTGGTATAGCACCAACAGTTTACCCTCCACCAAACGGGAGTATTGTTTGCAATACAACGAATCAGATTTTGATTTCGTCACTCGGTTGCTGGCAGAAGAAGGCATCAACTACTTTTTTACCCATAGCGACGGCAGCCATAAGCTGGTACTGCAGGATGCACAGACACCCTTTGATCAGGCTTCAACCAGTAAATTTGATATGTCGGAAACGCCTTCTGGAGACAATCCGTTGATTACTCACTGGCAGCCCGAATGCTCGTTTCATGGCACCAGTATTGAACTGGAAGCCTACGATTACACGCAATCCAAGCTGGTGTCCAGTAAAGCCAAGACGTCCTCACATTCAATAGCCAACAACAGTAAACTGTCAGCCGTGCACTACCCTCCGCTCGGCATTGTGGGAGACTATACCGATCTGGCAGATAATCTGGTCAAACGCCGCCTGGAACAACTGGAGCAAAACTATGAACGTGTTTTGCTCAGCGCTAGCCAGGACGAGTTCACCATCGGATCTTGGTTCTCTCTGGCCAGCCACTTAGACACTGTCCAATTGGGCGATTACGCAGTGGTTGAAACCCGGTTTTATTATTCCGAATCCGTCGAATGCGAGGCCCGAGTCACTGTCATTCCTAAAGCAGTGCCTTATTACCCAACCCCACAGCCCAAGCCGGTAGTACAAGGTTTGCAAAGCGCTTTGGTTGCAGGTTCGACTGCGGGCGAGATTAATCAGGATGATCAGGGTCGGGTTCGCATCCAGTTTCACTGGGATACAGACGCCAGCGGTGACAAGACCAGTTGTTATGTCCGAGTCGCTCAAATGATGGCGGGCAGCAGCTACGGCAGTCAGTTTGTCCCCAGAGCCGGCCATGAAGTTCTGGTCTCCTTTATCGATGGAGATCCGGATCAGCCCATCATCACAGGTTGTGTTTACAACAGCAAAAATACGCCGCCCTACAACGAAGAAAACACCACCAAAAGTGGCTGGAAAACTCAGTTATCCGGAGAGAGCAATGAACTCTATTTCGATGATAAACAAGACAACGAACTCATCTATCTGCACGCGGCTAAAGATCTGACCCGTGAAGTAGAAAATGATCTGACTGAAACCGTTCAGGGCGAGGTCAAGCAGACCGTCACTAAGGCCATGACGATCACAACAGAAGACAACTACTCGTTAACGTCCAGCAAAACCCTGTCGGAAAACGCGAAAACCATCACCATAGAAGCCGATGATAAACTCGAATTAATCGTCGGATCGAGCAAAATCACCATGTCATCGTCTTCGGTCACAATTGAATCAGAAAGCATCGATATCAAAGCCAGTAGCGATTTGTCTCTTGAGGGCACAAACGTCTCAAGTAGCGCAACCTCATCGAACACAATCAGTGGCGCAACAACATCACTGGAGGCCAGCGGCTCGAACTCCATCAGCGGTTTGAGTATTTCGATGGACGCAGACACCAGTCTGACTGCGCAGGGACAATTGAGCGCGGAATTTAAATCGGATCTCAAAGCCACATTCGATGGTGGCGTTATGGGTGAAGTCAAAGGCGCAATCGTTAAGGTGAATTAATGGAATATAAAAAAATCCCGTTTGCGGCAGGCATTCAGGTTCTCAATCGTTTCAATGCCAGTGACGAAGCCAAGGCACTGATCAACGACGAAATGTCGGTCACCAACAGCATTCAGACTTTATCCGAGCATGAACTGAACTTCGACCTGATCCAGTTTCTCGCTCATGCCTTGCCTGTACGCGAGTGCATATGGTGGGCCAGTCTGTGCTTACACAAACGGCACGATGATTGGAATGCCAGCCAACTTCAATGCATCAGTCTGGCAAAGCAATGGGTACAATCCCCCTCTGAAGAACTCAGGCGCAAAGCTGAATTGTTTGCCACCCGGTTACAGCTCAACTGTGGCCCGTCCTGGCTGGCGCAGGCTGTGTTCTGGAATGGCGCTGGCAGTATCGTTACGCCTGATTTACCCGTCGTTTTACCCGACCCAAATCTGTACGCAAAAGCCGCCGCTGGCGCTGTAAACCACGCCGCCGCTTTGCCGGTCTGGGACAACAGCGCACTCTATTATCAATATGCGCTGGATACCGCTTTAAAGATCGCACAAGGATACAACCCAGAGGAGTAGTACGATGAGCTTACCCGCAGCCAGAGTTGGTGACATGCACGTATGCCCCATGCAGACGCCTGCGGCCGTCCCAGTGCCTCACGTAGGAGGCCCGGTCTCAGGCCCGGGTGCAGCAACCGTCCTGATTGGCAGTTTGCCAGCTTCTACGTTAGGCGACGCATGTGTATGTGTAGGAACACCAGACAGCGCCATTCTCGGCAGCACGACTGTCTTGGTGAACAACAAACCTCTCGTACGTATGGGGGATACAACCAGTCACGGCGGCAGTATTGTTTCAGGCATGCCAACGGTACTGGTTGGTGGTTAAAGTTCAGAGGTATCAGAGATTTATGACAATCCAAGTCATCGGTCCAATTTTATAGATGCAGGTCAAAAATTAAACTAAAGGATGAAATTCTTTGAGACTTTCTGCAAATAACTTCTAGACTGCAATTTGTTAACAAACATTAATTAAATAAATGTTTGTAATAAGAGATGTTTTAAATCTCAATATTAAAAATAATTACAATAAGCAACGGATTGCAAATTATGGATGTAGAGGGTCTACTGTCGCCGATCTCCCAAGATCGGCCCGCTGGCGCATACTTGAAACTTGACCGCAGCGTGTATCGTGGTTTGAGAAATGCGTTTAATTCAGCACAGTCAACTTTTCGTCAGCTGATCGAAACACCCGAGGCGTCGGTCGATCCGGCATTACAAAACGCCAACCAAGACGCCTGGAAAACGCTGCGGGAAATGACCAGCGACGCCCTTCAGACTCAAACTAAAGACCTGGAGCTGACTGGCTGGCTAATCTCTTCTCAGCTATTTACCTCACAGCCCCTACTCAACCTTTCAGCGTCTTTAACCTTGCTGCCAGAATACGTCGAGCGTTTTTGGGACCATTTAAACCCCATGCTGCCTGAGGACAAACTCTCTTCAGAGAACGCCGATGAGCAACAAACCGAGCACGTAGAGTTTCGTCTCCGTCCTTTACAGCAACTGCTTGGCGAGTCGAATGAAACAACAGCACTTTACATGCCTCTGCAGATGGTGCCCTTAATCGACTCAATCACTTTGGCGGATTACCTGACCGCTGAAAAACACGGTTCTCTTGCGGAGTTAAAAACGCGAGCACATCGCCTGTTTAACCCCGACGTGATTGATACGGTAATGGCGCTGGCAGAAAGCTATCACACACTGACCCGTACAGACCTTCTGCTTCAGCAAAAGTGTCAGGACGCCAATCTGGCAAGCCCGAGCTTTCGCTTTATCAAGCACAATATTGAAGAGCTGCTCAAAGCCATTCAGTATCTTGCGGGAGATAAGTTCTCTCCCTGGCCACTCGATCAGGAATATGGTTTGATTCAGAGTCCAACGACCGAGATTCAGACCGCGCAACGCCCTTCCAACGCGCGCACTGATACACCAAATACAGAAAACAGTCAGTCAATCACATCGCAAACAACACCAGCGCCGACGCCCCCCACTTTCAATCAGTCTCCCATTACACAGCGGGAATCCGCATTCGTAGAACTGAGAAAGGTTGCGGAATACTTTCGAGAGTTCGAGCCTCACAGTCCGATATCCTTCTTGCTGGAGCGAGCTATCCGTTGGGGTCAGATGAGTCTGCCTGAATTGATGCAGGAAATGTTGCGTAACTATCCCGACGCGATGAACCAACTTAACCAACTCTCCGGGATGGATAATCTTGATCAGGTATCCATCGATACGACGCGCGTCTCTGTAACCAACGCGCCGACTCAACAAGTTCAAACGAATGTTGATGCAGTTACGACGTCAGTCAATGGCCCGGATACCGACATTCAATCATCAAGCGAAAAACAAACCCAAACTGAAGCAACTAACACTCATTCCGACCGTGGTATTACGGATTTTGAGTGGTAAATCATGCTACTAAGCAAAGGAGAACAGAATGGCTTCTATTTTTATGCGTATTGATGGCACGACACCCAAAGGCGCAGCGACCGTTGAAAAAATTGGTGGTAAAGATGGTTTCTTTGCTATCGGCAACGTGAGCTGGGGCGCCGTTCGCGGTGTGGGAATTGATGTCGGGAATGCCAACAACGCCGATCAAGGCATGGTTGCATTAGGAGAAATCAACATCAGCCGTGCTTGTGATGGTGCCTCCCCTTACCTGACAACATTTCTGTATGCGCCTGGTGCGGAAGGGAAAACGGTCGAAATCGTCATGACAAAACCTAATCGTGAAGGCTCAGGCGCGGATCCATACCTGATTCTGACACTGACCGCTGCGCGAATGGCGAGTTACAACATGACCGGCAGCGATGGTGCTTTGCCAAATGAAGCCTTCAGCCTGACCTATACCAAGATCTCGAAGGCGTACTACATCGAAGCTGAAGGTGGAAAAATCGAGAAAGGCCCGGAAGTTGGCTTTGATGCAACCACCGCGAAAGTCACCTCGACCGCATCCTAATGTATAAAGGAGAGTTCCCGTGCCATTGAATTCCCAACACAAACGCGTCAGTAAAAACCGCGTCAGCATTACATATGACGTGGAAACAAACGGTGCCGTAGAAACAAAAGAATTGCCTTTTGTGGTCGGCGTCATTGGTGATTATTCCGGCCATCGCGAAGACAAAGAAGCGATCGAAGAGCGCACGTTTTACAGCGTAGACAAAGACAACTTCGATACCGTCATGAAACGCGTCGGCCCCAAACTCAACCTGAAAGTCGATAACGTCCTGGCTGACGACGACAGTCAGTTTGAGGCAAACCTGACCTTCTCCTCAATGAAAGATTTTGAACCAGAAGCGATTGTTGAACAGGTTGAGCCACTGAAAAAACTGGTCGAAACCCGTAATCAGCTCAAAGTGCTTCTTTCTAAAGCCGATCGTTCGAGAGATCTGGAAAAGCTGCTGAAAGAAGTGTTGCAAAGCGCAGATACCATCAATGCTCTGTCTTCAGAACTGGGGATCAGTCAGGAAGGAGCTGAATCATGAGTACAGAAACCGAAAACCAGGCTCAGGCAGAAACCACCGAAGGCGAAGTGAGCTTTCTTGACCGTGCGATTGCCGCCACCACTCAAACGCCGGCAGACACGACCAAAGAGCTGTTCTCTGTTCTGGCAGAACAAGCCCTTTCCGGAACCGTCACCTGGGATAAAAACCTGACCAAAACCATCGAAAACGCCATTGGTGAAATCGACAAACAATTGTCAAAACAGTTGTCCGAAGTCATGCAACAAGACGAGTTCCAGAAGCTGGAAGGTTCTTGGCGAGGGTTACAAAAGCTGGTTAAAGAGAGCGAATTAGGTCGGGATTTAAAGATCAAAATGGTCGACTTCTCTCAGCAAGAGTTGCTTGAACAATTTGAAGATGCTCCTGCTATTGATCGCAGCCCGCTCTTCAATGCCGTTTATCAGGGAGAGTACGGCACAGCTGGCGGTGAACCTTATGGTGTATTCATCGGTGACTACGAGTTCAGCGCCAAAGATGAAGACGTCGCGCTGCTGCGCTATATGGGCGAAGTGGCCGCCGCTTGTCACTCGCCATTCATCGCTGCTGCCAACGCACAAATGTTTGAGTTCAATGACTTCACCACCTTTGACGAAGGTAAACCCGTTGCGGCAGGCTTTGATTCTCCAGCTTACGCTGCATGGAATTCGTTCCGTGAAAGTGATGATGCACGGTACGTCACTCTCACCATGCCTCGTACGCTGGCCCGACTGCCTTACGGCGCAAAAGGGCTGGATACTAAGCTATTCAACTATGAAGAGCTGGGCACAGACATGGATGGTAATCCGAAGCCAAGCAGCAACCAGCAACTGGTGTGGTCTAATGCTGCGTATGAGCTCGGTCTTAAAATGACCCAGGCTTATACCATGTCTGGCTGGTGCACTTCTATCCGAGGTTTGGACAATGGCGGTAAAGTGGAAAGTTTACCTAACCTAACGTTCAAAACAGAAGCCGGTGACCTGATCCAGCAATGTCCGATAGAGGTCAATCTCACCGACGAACGCGAGAAAGAGCTGAGTGACTTGGGCTTTTTGCCTCTGGTCCACTATAAGAATTCCAATTACGGGGTCTTTATTGGTGGCCAGACGACACAAAAGCCCAAAACTTACACTGACCCGGATGCAACGGCAAATGCGGCGATTTCCGCTCGACTGCCCTACATCATGGCCAGTAGTCGTATCGCGCACTACCTCAAAGTGATGGGACGCGACAAGCTGGGGTCTAACCTGGAAGCACCTGATATCCAGCGGGATCTGCAACTTTGGATCGATCAATACACCAACGCAGGTGCCATTGGCAACGAGCAGCGGGCTAAGACACCTTTGGCCGAATCTCGCATTGAAGTCGTGGAACAGCCGGGCCGTCCGGGTTCCTACTCTGCGGTTGCGCATTTGCGTCCATGGCTACAGTTGGAAGAACTGACCACTTCCGTGCGTATGGTCGCGAAAATTCCCGGTTAACTAATGGCGTGGCCGGAGCAATCCGGCCACGATTGACGATGACGTTAAATTCCGAATGGCAAACCCGTTTTAATCAGTTAGACAGCAAAAAGAGTGCATTTTTGGAAGATGCACTCTCTTTGTTGTCTGAAATCGATGTACAGATACTTCACTCACCATCAGAGCTGAAGTGCGCGATTCAGGCCTTGATCGTGTCTCTCGATCAGCAATTGTCCACGCAAATGGATAAGATTCTTCATCACCCTGCTTTCTCCGCGCTCTACAAAAACTGGCGACACCTCAATCAGTTGGCGGTCCTGTCGATCAATCATCAGCGAACCCGGCTCAAGCTGCTCGATATGGGTTGGCAGGACGTTTCCGCGGACCTTAATCAGGCGTACAGTATTCGCAGCAGCGAACTGTATAACAAGATCGGCAACAAAGAGCTGAATACCTTAGGTGGACATCCATTTGGCTGTGTGGTGTTTGCGCATTCAGTGTCACTCGACATCAGCATGCTAACGGATTACGACGATCTGTTTACATTAGAGTTGCTCAGCAAACTGGGGGAATCAACACTTTGTCCAATGATCCTGTCGCCCGACTCCCGCTTCTTTGCAAACAACGGGGCAGACTGGCTTTCTGACATCAACCGGATCGACAAAATCCTGAACGGACCGGATTACACCGCCTGGCAGTCGCTGCGAAACAAACCCAGTGCACGTTTTCTGGGGCTGGTTATGCCAAATATCCAGTTGCGTCCCCCGTATCTGAACGCTCAGGTTGGCTTCGTGTACAACGAGAACTCCGACGGCGTCTGGGGCAATAGCGCCTTTGCCTTCATCTCTGTGATCATGCGCGAACACCACCGGGTCAACTGGTTTGGATTTATCAAATCCCGCTGGAATGACAAACTACAAGGTGCTGTGGTCAATGTCTCCCAAGGGGATGACAGCGCGCAGTATCTTCAAATTCCCCAACCCGACATTCACCTGTTCGGCAAGTTAGCAACGTTTTATGCGTCAAGTGGATTTATCCCCCTAACCCGCAGCCCAATGACCGACAAGTATTACTTTAGCGGTAACAACTCTGTCTGGCAGGCGGGTGAAAACGACAATGAACGGGTATTGACGCAAATTCAAACCACCTTGATGTCCTGTCGAATCGCCCACTACTTAAAAGTTCAGGTACGGGAAATGATTGGTAGCTTTAACACTGCGGCCGAATGCGAGCAGTTTCTCTCGCTGTGGATTGAGAAGTACACCAGCAACGTGTCATACGCCAACGAAGATACACTGGCACGATATCCACTCAGTTTTGCCA
Organism: Vibrio sp. V38_P2S17PM301; assembly: GCF_009904845.1. NCBI lineage: Bacteria > Pseudomonadati > Pseudomonadota > Gammaproteobacteria > Vibrionales > Vibrionaceae > Vibrio > Vibrio sp. V38_P2S17PM301. Next base: position 24,614 of record NZ_WXWO01000006.1, read on the forward strand.
AAGTTTCTGTCGGCACATCCGCCTCTCAAACCGGAACGTTTCACTGCACTCTACGCATGGTGCCGCAATATCAATTTGATCACTTTAGCGGTGAGGTGGTGCTGACCACGGAGCTAGAGGAGGCAAGCCGATGAGCTTCTGGAACGCCTTTGGCAGTGAAGAGCCAAGTCAAACCGGCCAAATTATTGATGACGTCCGCTACCATCTGACCAAGCTGCTTGAGTCTGAAGCAGCGCTGGTCGACTTTGATGACCGACTCACAGAGACCAATCGCTCCAACCTCAGGTTTGGTATTGAAGACGTCCAACTACTCAGTGCCAGCCTGGATCATGCCCAACTGGCACTGCGCCTTGAAACCTGGATACGGAATTTCGAACCAAGGCTTCACAAAGTTTCTGTGGAGATGACTGGCAGAAAAGCAGGAGAAAATGCCTTGACCTTCACCATCATCGCCAGGCTTGGCAAGGAGTATGGCGAGCAAGAACTGGTGTTCGATTCGAAAATTGCACTGTGTGACCTGACCTCATCACTAGAGGAAGAAAGTTATGACTGATCCTCTGTTGAGATATTACGAACAAGAGCTGGCGTTCGTGCGCCGCTCACTGGGTCTGTTCAGTAGCGAGTATCCCGAGCATGCCCGCAGCCTCAATCTGAATCAGGGAAAAATAGAAGACCCTAGCATCGCCCGCCTGCTTGACGGTGTCGCCCTGTTAAATGCCACCATAGAGAAACAACTGAGCGAGCAATTGCCCGATGTGGTCGAAGGTTTACTGGGGGTTCTTTATCCTTCCTATACCCAACTGGTGCCAAGTATTGCCTATCTGCAACCCACAACGTCAGACATTCCTCAGGAGTCAGTAACTTTACCTGAGAACAGTCGGTTTTCGGGCAGCGCCAACGGAAAAGAGTGCCAGTTTACGACAGTAGCGCCAATCACGATTGAACCGTATCAGCTGACCGATGTTCAAGCTTTGAGCGCACCGTTTGGCTTCAATCGTCCGAATCATGCAGCACAGACTACCGCCGTCATACAATTAACTCTGAGTACAGGAGATCCCGATGTACACTTTCGTCATCTGGATCTCAAAGACCTGGATTTTTTTGTGCAAGGCTTTGAAAGTAGTGCGGATTCCCTGGTCGACATTTTGTTGAGTGACGTGGCAGCGATATCGGTGTCTGACTCGCAGTGCGAAACGCATATCGCTGTGGACCGAGACAATCTGGTAAACCGGATAAGCGATCCTACTTTTTCTTTTCTTCCCCAACATGGCAATCAGTTCTCTGGTTACCAGTTAATGAGTGAATTTTTCTTTTTTAAGGAAAAGCGTCAGTTTTTCCGCCTAAAACAGTTTGGTTTGTATGCCACGCAATTGGCTAGCTCCGACATCAAGATCAACCTATTCCTCCATTCGCTCCCGTCTGAGTTCGTCCGTTTATTTGAGCCGGGCGTTTTCAAACTGAATGTCATCCCGGCTGCCAATTTGTTTTATCAAATGGGCGAACCGGCGATTTATGACCATAGAAAGCTGACCATTCCCGTCAATGCTGACGCCCATCAGCAAAGCGGAATTCAGGTTGTTGACGTACTCGACGTATTTGAAATCACTCCATCTGGCGAACGTCCTTTGGTGCCACTTTTTCGCAGTAAGTATGGCCAGCTGAACCATACCGACAGCTGGCAAAGTAAACGTGATATCAACGGTGATTTCCATTTAGCCATTTCTTTGCCTGAACCGCACAACGGCGAATTTAATAAGACCTACGGTACACACCTGCTGTGTACCAACGGTAAATATGCGTGCAGTATCCACTCTAGCCTGGAGTGCATGGAGAGCATTGATTTGCCAGTCGAATTTGCCCCCATATACCCGCCTTCGGCGCCTCTAGCTCGCGAAAGGGATCCAAACAGTCACTGGCAGTTTATTGGGCTGCTCAATGGCAACTTCTCATCATTGCTACAATCAACCAGGCCCGCCGATGATCTCAAGCAAATGCTGACGCTTTGCAGCCGGCCTCAAGTCAGTGCCAGCGAAATACAGACTATCCGACACGTTGTCTTTCATACTCAGGTTTCAGCAATCAGAACCATGGGGAGCAATGTCTTTGCTCCAGGCACCGAAATTGAAATCACACTGGATACAGACAAGCCTTTTCATGCATTCTGCGATGTCTTGAATCACTTTTTCCAACAGTTCTGCAGCTTCGATCGTTATATTCAACTCAAAATCCGCCTTTATGGGCATGACGGCGTTGTTAAAACTTACCCCAAAGTTCATGGGAGCCAGTTATGTCTCTGACACGTCTGCACGATCTAGCCAAAAACCCACAGCGATATGACTTCGTTCAAGCCATGCGGCTGCTCGAACAACTGTCCGCACAAGGCGGAAAGCGTTTGAATCTCACCTTGAAAGCAGAGGCCATGCCAAGCGGAACGTCGTCAGAGGTCAGTTACTTTTCCTCTGCCAATGGCGGCGCCAAACTGAGACTTGCCAAACAAGCCTTGTCCGGCGTTAAAGGTGTGATACCCGATTACATTTATGAAGAAATGCTGACCGCTCTGCACCGGGATGATCATGCCTTGAAAGACTTCTTGGATGTGTTCAATCAACGCCACTTTGAAATCAGCTACCGCCTTGAAAGCCAAGCGTGGCTATTACTGGAACGTGAGCAGCAACCAGCAAAGACTCAGTTGCTTAAACATCTGGCGACACTGGAGTATCAGCACAAACCTTACTTTCAGTACAGTTTGTTGCTGGGACAGAGAAGTCGTAATCCAGTGGCTCTGAGTCAGATATTAAATGACTACTTTCCCTACAAAATAACGGTTCAGTGCAGCCAGGCCGAACGACGCCAGCTCCCCACAGACTCCTTGACCCGGTTGGGTTGCCAAGAAGACTACAACAGCCGTGTTGGTCAGGGCTTTCTGCTGGGTAATACAGGGTTAGTTCATTTCAACCGTCTTACGCTGACGCTTGAGCCGTCGAATCGTGCAGAGTTTCTCCGCATACAATCTGACACTCGATTGGCGGACGAAATGGTTTCGCTCAGTAAACACTACCTACGCGACAACACCGTAATTTCGGTGTACCTCAACGTCAGACGTTCGTATCTTCAGCAGCCCAGTATTTCGGCAAAGTCTGCCTCGGCGCTCCGATTGGGCGAAGTCGATTGTCTCGCTCCTCAATACAAACCCAATGAGTTGGTCAAAATTCTGCTCAGGTAGATAACCAACACGTGATTGAGATACAAGGAATTCAGTATGGCTCAAGTAACTTTAACCAATCTGGTCAGCAAGCTTTCTCCGGAATTAAAACAGGCACTGGAAGTCTCGGCTGGAGCTGCGATGAATCAGGGAGTGGCCGCCATTGAAGTGGAACATTGGTTGTTGCAGTTGTTGTCTCAACAGGATGCGCATCTCTTGGACCTGCTTAGCAAACAGAACCTGTCTCAGGACGAGTGGGTGAATGAACTGAGTGACAAGCTCAGTCGCTTACCCAAAGGTAGCGAAGGCCAACCCACACTCAGTCAACCTTTAACGGAGCTGATCAAAGATGCCTGGATGCTTGCTTCGGTGAACTACGGACACAATCAGGTGATCAGCCTTCACTTGATTCAGGCGTTACTCCAACAGAGTGTTCTTGGCATGACGACGCACTCTTTCACATGCTTGAAGCCACTCTCTCTCGAAGCGTTACAAGGGCAAATTCGCCAGGCAAAAGTCGGACACTCAGTTTCCGTGCCAGGCGAAGTAAGGGCATCGACGCAAGAAGGAGCCGATGCGCTGAGCAAATACACCATCAACCTTACTCAGCAAGCACTCGACGGCCACATAGATCCTATCTCGGGACGCAATGCGGAAGTGCGTAAAGCCATCGATATTTTGTGTCGAAAACGCCAGAACAACCCAATTCTGGTCGGAGAGCCCGGCGTTGGTAAAACCGCCGTCGTTGAGGGGTTAGCGCTGCGTATCGCCGCTGATGAAGTCCCTGGCGCGCTGCAAGGCGTCCAAATTCACTCTCTCGATCTGGGACTGCTTCAGGCTGGAGCAAGTGTTAAAGGTGAATTTGAAAACCGATTGAAAGATGTCATTAACGAGGTCAAAAACGCCGAACAGCCCATCATCGTGTTTATTGATGAAGCCCATACCTTGATCGGTGCTGGCGGTGCCGCCGGACAAAACGACGCGGCGAATCTGCTCAAACCGGCGCTGGCAAGAGGTGAATTCAAAACCATTGCGGCTACCACGTGGGCAGAGTACAAAAAGTATTTTGAAAAAGATCCGGCTCTGACTCGTCGATTCCAGACGGTTTCGATTGACGAACCCAACGCTGATGACGCGATGCAAATGTTGCGAGGGATTGCGCAATCCCTACAACAACATCACGGCGTCTTCATTACCGACGCAGCCATCGAGGCTGCGGTACACCTTTCTATTCGATATCTGCCCAGTCGGCAGCTACCGGATAAAGCCATCAGTTTACTTGATACCGCCAGTGCCCGTATCGCACTGACTCAGGGCGCAAAACCTGAGGTTATTGAGTCTTTGGAACAAAAACTGCGTTATGAACAAAATGAGAGAGCTGCACTGGAAAAAGAACAGGCTCTGTTTGGTCAGCGTGACGACGCGATTCAGTTGCTCGACGAAAGCATCCTACAACATCAAAGTCAGTTGGCTGATTATCAGGATCAATGGCAACAGGAAATTCAGCTCGTCGACAAAATAAAGCAGCTTCAGGAGAGCATCTTCAATGCTGATGAGCAGAGCGAACACGCAGAGCCTCGCCAACAACAAATGAACGCGTTGCTTGATGAGCTTGCCGAACTCCAGGGCGAGACACCTTTGGTTAACGCCATGGTCGATGCCAATACCATTGCACAGGTCATTGCCAACTGGACCGGTATCCCTGTCGGTAACATGATGAGTGACGAAATTGCCAAGCTGCTCAATCTCGAAAATGAACTGGACAAACGCGTTATCGGACAAGACGTCGCCAAACAGGAATTGGCTAAAGCGATTCGCATTTCCAGAGCCGGTTTAACCGACAGCCGCAAACCCATTGGCGTATTTCTGATGTGTGGACCGAGCGGTGTCGGGAAAACAGAAACCGCGATGGCGCTGGCAGAGCAGCTTTATGGAGGGAGCAATGATCTGACCGTCATCAACATGACCGAGTTCAAAGAGGAGCACAAAATTTCCATGTTGCTCGGTTCTCCTGCTGGTTACGTTGGGTTCGGTGAAGGCGGTGTGCTGACCGAAGCCATTCGACGTAACCCCTACTCAGTGCTCTTGCTCGATGAAATGGAGAAGGCCCATCCGGGTGTGCATGACCTTTTTTATCAGATATTCGATAAAGGTCACATCAAAGACAGCGAAGGCCGTACCGTTGATTTCAAAAATACCATCATCATCATGACCTCCAACGCTGCCGATCAGGCCATATGCGACGTATGCAGTGAGAACACTGAACGATTGGATAGCAGTCAACTTCTTGATGCCATCCGTCCAGATTTGCAGCGTTACTTCAAACCGGCTTTCCTCGGGCGAACGACAATTGTGCCCTACTACCCACTTAATGACGCAGAATTAAGTCAGATCACCGAAATTGCGCTCAATCGCATCAAAAGGAAACTGGCCGAGCAATATCAAGCGAGCTTTACCTGGGATCAGGGATTTGTCGATCAGGTTGTCAGCCGGAATACCGACCCAACGACAGGCGGGCGTGCCGTTGAACAGATCATTAATCGCTCACTGATGCCCAGACTGGCGGAAGAGTGCATCGCCTGTTTGAGTGAGCGCAAACCGATCTCTCACGTGGTGGTCCGGGCCGACAACTCGGCTCAAGGTTTTGAGTTGCTGATCAGTTGAGCCTTGCATATGGAAACTAGGCTTCAGCCAACCAAAGTCACCTGGTCGCTCAGAACCAAACTGGTTCTGGCGATCATTGCTGTGCTGTTGTTTTCGTTATCACTCAACACAGTCCTGAATTACCTGAACTTTGAAAAGCGCCTGACTGAAACCAGCGATTCCTTATATCAGATAGTGGTAGAAGAGACCAAAAACGACATTCAACAGGCACTGAGTCTGGGTTTACCGCTGGCAGCCATCACGAATGTTCAGGCATTGCTGGAGCGACGCGCCGAACTGGTGGATGGCATTACCGAGCTGAGCGTGACAAATACGGCAGGTCACACCATTTTCTCAACTGGCCACCATTCAAAGGGGCTGGAGCGCCAGATTCGCGTGCCGTTGAGCAATGCCTTCGGAATGGAAGAAGGTATTCTGCAATTGCGCTATTCCGTCACGCATTTGAATCTGTTGCATAAAGAGTTGCTCAAGAGCCAGATTCTTGCGGCCATATTCTGGCTGAGTTCATGCGTTATTGTGGGCTACCTTGCGCTCAAAGTCGTGCTGCATAATGTACTTCTAAAGATCAGCGATACCACGACGATTCTGGCCAGTACGTCACAACACGATGCACGCCAAAGACTCGCTCTCGCACAGCAGAGAATGGGCTCGTCACACCACTCCTCCTGGTGGCGGCGCCTGCGCTCTCGAAATTACCCCTTGTTATTGATTCTACTTGCAATTCTGCTCACCATAGTGGCGAACCTTGGTGCTTCCTATCACTCCTTGCACGTATTCTCCGATATTTATGAACCCACCCTGATTCAAAAATCACAATTAATCGGTGACGCGCTGCGCTCCATGATTGATCGTTTATTGCAAAGCGGTATCCCACTCAACCAGTTAAATGGTTTGGAAGAAGAGTTTGCATTTTATATTCAGCGTCACGAAGAGTTAGTTTCCATCAGCCTCAACGCGCAAAATCAGCCGGTGTATACCTCGGCAGAGCAACTGACCGGTAGCCAGCAGCTCAATACCAGCCTGATCACTCTAAAACCGGACTCTCAAATTGCGCTAACGCTGACCACCGACAACAACATCATTGGCAAATTGATCGAAGAGAGCGTGATGGACATGTTAACGGTCCTGATCACCTCGTGTCTTTTCGTCAGTGAAATTATTCTCTTTCTGTGCCACTTTATGATTCTCTCACCGTGGCAACAAATTAAGCAGGTATTCGCGACAACCCGGCAACGTGGTGCTCTCTGTCTGGCGCGCAGAACCACTCGTGACGAACTGCGTTTACTGATAGACCAACTTAACAAAACCGTCCTAGAGATAAACCCAGCGCAAGATCGCCAACTTATCCGCAGCGCCGATTATCGTTTTATTCGTTTGCCTCTGTTTTTGCTGGTGTTTGCTGAAGCTTCGTCACTGGCCTTTTTCCCTAATTATGTGCTGACACTGGACAACAGCTCCGGCTGGATTCCCGACCACTTGACAACCAGCGTGCCAATTTCACTCTTCATGCTCTGCTGGGCGTTGTCTCTGCCCTTTGCCGGCGCCTGGTCAGATCGAGTGGGACGCCGCCGATCGCTCGTAACGGGATGTCTGGTCACCTGTATCGGGTTAGCCGCTACAGCCGCCGTCAATAGCCTGGAAATGCTCCTGCTGACACGCGCGTTTACTGCCGTTGGTTACGGTATCGTTTTTATCTCCGCACAAGGTTATGTCACCGACACCACGACAGACACCACCCGCACCAAAGGCATGGCCACGTTTCTCTCTGCCTTTTTCTCCGGCTCATTATGTGGTGCCGCGATAGGTGGCATTCTGGCAGACAAGCTTGGGTATCCCGAAACGTTCCTTTTCGCAGCGTTTCAGGCGTTGTGCAGTGCGATTTTGGTAGGGGCTATCTTCACCAGCCAAGAGCGCGGCCTACAAGCCAATCCAGTTAAACTGAGTGATTTTCGCTTGTTGCTCAATAATAAATATTTCGCCCTGATCACCTTATGCAGCGCGATTCCGGCCAAAATCATACTAACCGGATTCCTCTACTTTCTATGCCCCATATATTTACAGTTTCTGGGGGAAAGCAGTTCAGTGTCTGGCCGGATCATGATGACCTATGGATTGGCCATCATCCTCATATCACCGCTTTGTGCAGCAATGATAGACAGACAAAACAATAAAATCGCCTTCATTGTTGCGGGTGGCCTGATGGCAGCAACAGCCATGATAAATGTCCAGTTACTTCCCGGCACACTGGGGTTACTTCTGATTGTGGTACTAATCGGCATCGCCCATGGCATCAGTATTTCGCCGCAACTCCCGCTGGTGATTGAACTGCTGGGCAATCAGGGCATAGAGCGAGGCAAAGTGATCGGCATTTTTCGCCTTACCGAACGGGTGGGCAACATATCCGGGCCACTGCTGACCGGAATGCTGTTAACGCTGTTTAGCTACAATCAAACCATTATGTTGTTTGGCGTCGCCTTACTGCTCAGCACCATGGTGCTGGCTCTAGGGTATGCATGGTTTATCCGCGTCGACAAAAATAAACTGGAGGTGACCGGATGAGAAACCGAATCCTGTTGCTTCTGACGCTGATGGTCGTCACACCGAGCTGGGCGACACAAACCCACAAACAAGTGGTTTTGCTGCTTTGGCGAGGTGTGACAGACGCTGAGCGTGGCTTCGTCGACTACCTTTCGGAACGTGTCAACGTCGAATTCACTTATCTCAATGCCGATAAAGACATTCAGCGTCTGCGTCACCATATCGCTCATCTTGAAACACTCAGGCCCGATCTGGTTTATACGTTCGGTACCACCGTCACCCGTGAGTTATTGGGCACCTCTTTGCAACCCACCGAGTTTCGCAGTCGTCACTTGGCGCCAGTGGTGTTCAGTGTGGTCTCAGATCCCCTTGGCTCTGGCCTAATCTCTTCCGATCCAGACGAAGCACGTCCTTTCACCGGCGTCAGTCATATCGTGCCGCACAAGGTACAGCTCAACGCCATATCACGACTGAGTCACGTTAAATCCTTAGGAGTGGTGTTCAACCCCCAAGAAAATAATTCGGTCATCACCGCCAATAAAATTCATCTGCTGGCGCACAAGTTCGGACTCGATGTGCACTTGTATCCATTTGCGTTGGTGCAAAATAAGGTCGACCTGAACTCACTCAATAGCATCATTAAAACCATGCAGCACGATCACGTCGACCTGGCGTATCTGCCTCCGGACTCGTATGTCATTTCAAATGGTAAGCCGATTGTGGATGCCCTCCACCATGCCGGGCTGCTGACATTCTCAGCCACTGAATCACCAATTCGGAACCACGATGCCCTAATGGGAATTGTCAGCCGCTATTACAACGTAGGTCAGTTTGCGGCCCATAAAGCCGAATTAATCTTGCATGGCCAGCAAACCGCGGAACAAATCCCGATAGAAGCACTCAGTCAGTATTCCTATATTGTCAATATCAGGGCGGCTAAACGGTTGAACTATTTTCCACCGGTTTCGATATTAAAAATTTCTGAATTAATAGGGACAGAGCAATGACGCCTGGAAGAACACCCAAATTGATGTACCTGTTGGCCTGCTTACTCCTGACAACGTTAAGCCCAGCACCTGCGTTGGCTCAACAAACAGTAGGCCCTGCACGACTGATGCTGACCACACAAGACTGGCCACCCTACCAGGTTTATCAGAACGGAGAAATGCAAGGATTGGCACTGAACAAGATTAAGTGCGCGCTCGGAAAACTCAGCCAGCCCTATCAAATTACCATGACGGACTGGTCCGAAGCGCAATTGCGTGTCCACAGCGGCGCGCAGCATGGCTTTTTCGTCGCAACCCAAACGCAGGAACGCGATGAATACGCCACCCTATCGACGCCGGTCGCCCAACAAACATTGCAGTGGTATTTTGGCCCTGGAGTTGAGCCAAAGATCACTGAATTGTCTAAAGTGAATCTCAAGTTTTCAGCCAAATTTGGCTCAAGCAAATGGTTTTGGCTCAAACGTAACGGCTACAACGTCGTAAAGCAGCCCAGAGATGCTAAAGTTTTATTAACGCTTTTAAAACAAAGGGAAATTGACGTCGCTCTGGAAGATGAACTGGTATTTCGAGCCGAACTGAACAGCGCCGCCCTTCCGGTCGACTACTTTACGCATCAATTACTGGAAACCAAACCCATGGGAGTTTATTTCTCCAAGCGTTTCCTCAGTCAGTACTCAGGCTTTTTAAAAAGCTTCAATTCCGCCGTAACTCAGTGTAAGGGATAGCCTGTGACCATAAGCATTCATTTAATCGCCATACCCGACGATGAAGTTGTCGCCTCCCGCGTCATTTATCTGCCTAAAAGCGGCGGCACATTCGGAAGAGACACAAACTGTGACGTTGCCTTACCCGATCAGGGGAAGCGCATTTCTCGCGTACATGGTGACATTCATCTCAGCGAGCATGGCTATCGCATTCGTAGCCGTGGGAAAAACAGCGCTATCCTCAACGATAAACCGCTGATGGCCGAAAAAGACTATCCACTCAATGACGGCGATATTCTCAAAGTAGAAGGTTATACCATGCTCATCAGCACACTGGTCAGCTCCAACAATATTGATGAGCGCATTCAGCAAGATACCGGCCCTAGACTTGAACGGGGATTCAACCTCAATCTGGATGATGAAACGGACTTTCTGGAAGACATTGAAACGGCAGCAGCGGAACGGGCTGCATCTGGGTTCTCTACACACAATGTCATGAGTGACGACCCCTTTGCCTCAGATCCGTTTGAAGATCTTGATGAAGAACAAGTGGCGCCTCACGTCGAAGATAGACAAGACAACCTCTCACATCAGGCACATCAACTCGAATTCCTTCCGGTGGAAACACGACAGACATCTCAACTGGAAAGTGCCATTGACAAATTGATCACGCTTACTGAAAAAAACCAACAGTATCTGCACAATCCTATGTTGCAACACGACGCGTTGTTTTCCGCGCTGGAAGCCACTGTGGACCAATTTCTTGATGATCTGGCCCCAGAACAATTAGAGATACAATTCAGTGAATACCTCCACGGTAGCCTGTTTGCCAGCAAAGAGAAAAAGTATTGGCGAATCTATCGCAAGCACTTTACTCACCGTCATGAGAACGGTGATTTTCGTCGCCAGTTCAAAGCGTTGTTTCTCGAGAACATGCAGAAACAGAGGGAGGAAAGCTGATGAAGTTCGGGGTATCTCTGATGTGTCTGATAATCCTTACGGCTTGCTCGTCAGATCCAACGCCAACTATCACGCAACGTTCACTGACCGTGACGGCGGACGCTTCCGTCAACCCCAGTGCAACCAGTAAAGCCAACCCGGTGGTCGTCAGGTTGTATCAGCTCAAGGATCAGCAGATGTTCAAACAGTTGGCTTTCATCGACCTTTACAATAACGATGTTCAGTTGCTGGCCGCCAACCTTATCTCCAAACAGGTGTTGCCCGTTGTCATGCCAGACAGCAAAACCTCACAAACTATCGATATCAACAAAGACACCCAGTATTTGGCCGTACTGGCAGAGTTTTCCAATTATCAGGATGGCGAAGCGAAAGCGGTCTCAACCCTGCCGACCGAAGATGATCAGTACCTGCAAATATCTCTCAACGATGATGCGGTGACCATCGAAGTGATCACACCTGAATCCAGTTGGTGGCAGATTTTCTGAGACGATGACTATAGGGATATTACGTGGACGCATTTAAAAAAGTTGTATGGCAGGAAGGGATGTTCATCGCGCCGCAACATTTTCAGCAACAAGACCGGTATGTACAAAATTACATCCGTCAAAATGTTGAAACACTGGCGGGATACGCTCCGTTCTTTGGTATTACCGCACTCAGCATTAATCATGATTTACTAAAGATCGGCAAACTCTCGGTCACCTCGTGTGCCGGATTGTTCCCCGATGGTACGCATTTCGATTTGAACCATGAAATCACGGTCGATATTCCAGAAGGTACGGTAGAGAGCGTAGTGTATCTCGCGTTGCCACTTTCATTGCAAGGAAATAATGATTTCAGCAGTGACACCGAAACACAGAGCCGCTATCAAACTCGCGGTATCAATGTCTTCGACACCTCAACAACAGACAATACCAGCGTCGAGGTGGACATTGCCCAGCTCAATATCAGCCTGAGATTAGCCAGCAGTGACAGTTCTGGCTTTACTCTGATTCCTGTGGCTAAAGTTCTTGAGTGTGGTGATAACGGCGACGTGATTCTCGATCGCGCATTCATTCCGGCTTGCCTTCATTACGGCGCCTCACAATTTCTGACAGAGCGCCTCAAAGAGATCCACGCTCTGTCTTACAACCGTGCCCAGACTTTGCTCAAACGCATAGAAGCCGGGCAAGGGCAAAAAAGCACCCAGTCGCTGATGCAAGATTATCTCTGGTTGCAGACACTCAATACCTGGCTGCCCTGGTTTGATCTCACCATCATCAACCCCAAAGTACAGACGCACAACATTTACACTCAATTGCGCCGCTACGAGGCGCAAATTCTTGCATTGACGCCAGCGGTGCCACCAAGCTGTCCAGAACTGAACTACGCGGCACTCTACGAGAGCTTTAACCCGCTGTTTTCCAGCTTAAGAAATATGCTCACGCTGGTACAACAAGATTCCGTCCTGGAGTATCACTGGGATCATTCCCTGTTCGAAAAACGTCGTTTACTGAGAACCGTGGTTCGGGATCCTGCCAGCGTCACCAATCGCCGTTTTGTGCTCAGCGTTAAATCTGCACTTAACACCAGTGAACTCAATGATCTGTTTCCGATTGCAGCAAAGCTAAGCAGCAATACCCGTATTGTTGAACTGGTGCGCAATGCCCTGTCTGGAATCAAAGTGACCCCACTGCCTTTGGCCCCGAGTGAACTAAAACCCATGCAGGGAACGGCGTATTTTGAAATCGACACCACGGACAGAAGCTGGCTGGACATGCTGGAGACACGAGACGCGCTGGCGCTTCATGTCGATGCACGAATTCCAGACCTGGATGTGGTGCTGTACGCGTTGAGGTAGTGCAATGAATTATCTGGATGAAGAAACTCTGGTTTGGGACACCAAACAACAAAGCGTCGTCGACCTCAACAATGAGGCGGCTGGACCAGAGATGGTCAGAATCAAAACCTCAACCAGTCAGCTTGAGTTCCTGCGCCATTTTGACAAAGCAGAAAATCAGCTCATTAATATCAGCGCTGAACTGCTTACTATCGCTCTGAAAGTCAGCACCATGCCCGAGCCGGATGATATCCATGTACTGCGCGAGGAATTGGTAAGCCAAATTAATGAGCTAAAAGCGAAAGGTGCCGAGCTCACCTACCCGGTAGCTGTGATCGACAAGCTGTGCTTTTTATATGCCGTCGTTTTGGATGAGTTCATTATTTACACTGAGTGGGGAGAGCAACGTAGTTGGGAGAACAAAACCCTGCTCAGTGAACTGTTCGGCATGCGAAATGGCGGTGAGCTGTTTTTTACCGTGACAGAAAAAGCCATGCGCCAACCCCACAAACTGATCGACTTATTGGAGGTCATCTATCTGTTCCTCAATATCGGCTTTAGGGGGCAGTACCGTGAAGCTGGTTCAGATCAGTTAAAGCGCGTTATTCATCAGTTGGAGCAACTCATCAGTCAGTACCGTCAGTCTGGTGCGCTCTACTGCCACACCAAGACGAATCTGCCGAAATGCCGTAAACCAACACGAAGAAAACGTTACCTTGTCACCACCATTTTCTTTGTCTGCTTGATCGCCACCAGCGTCGGTTTTACCTACTTCTGGTATAACAAGACCTTGCCTCATCGTGCCCGGGACTTCCAGAACCTACCAGACTATAGCCAGCGGTATGTTCTGTCCGGAGAAGTCAACGACATCGTTTTCATCAGTTCAGACAGTGATCTGGCGCAGCCTCCTGCCAAAGCCAGTAAAGTGGAGTTGGTCAACACAACGCCTCCCTTATCAATCGCCACCAGCCACTCTGACTGGTTGGTTCAACTGGCCACCTTCAGCACTGAAAAGAACGCAACTCGTTTTATCAGCACTCTATCGCCCAATTCTTACGAGCCTGTTGTCGACAAATACAAGGCGTATTTCCGAGTGATTATCCGCACTACATCATCCCAGCAAGCGCAAACGATTCAGGCCTGGTTTAAAGATAAAGACAGCATTAACGCCATCATTGTGCAAGGTCTCGGTGAGACAGCACGTAAGCAAGGAAGCCAATAATGACATCCGTGGAAGCCACCGCTTCAAAGCAACGCCGAAACATCCTGTTCGCCATACTGACGGCGCTGATCGTTGTCATCCTCGGTCTGACTCTGACCTGGTTCACCCGCATGTACGCAGACTGGAGAATATCCGCGGCTGTCAGCCTTACTCTGGCGTTGCTCATTGCAGGGCTCGTTTACTGGGGGTTGCAGCGTCGCCAGTCTGGTCAGGAAGACGCGGATAAGGAAGCACTGGCGGTTATTCGTCAGCGTCAGCGACGACTTGCCGAACATTTCCAACGAATGTTGAAAAGCCAGAGAAGCAAAAAACGTCTCAGCAGCCGATATGATTTACCTGTCTATCTGTTGCTCAGTGCCGACATGGAATCTGATAAGCCAATCATTACCCAGATGGGTTACGACGCTTATAAAGTGGATGATTTTGGTAATGATATCGAGTTTCCGATTCTTTTCTGGCAGAGCGAACACTCGATTCTGATCTCAATCAGCCGGGCAGATGACCAACACCCGGACTATATCCGAACACTGTGTAAACAACTGATGAAATGGCGGCCGCGACAAGCTGTCAACGGTCTGTTGGTCACAACGGACGTCACTCAGTTGATTGATAGCAATGAGCAAATAGAACATCAGGCTGACGAAGTCGCCGGTCTAATCAAAGCGTATAACCAGCAATTTGGTCTCAACCTGCCGGTTTATAATCTGATCACCGCCATGGGAGGTATCGCCGATTTCTGTCAGTTTTTCTCCGGATTTGAAGAAGCTCGGCGTGACGACGTTTTTGGCGCCACGATGCCATACAGAAAACACGGCGGTATTGACGCCAATTGGTTCAATGACGAGTTCGATCATCTGATCAGCCAGCTTATCGCGCACAGCAGCAGTGCCATGGCCAACCAGTTAAATCAGGATTACCGAAATGCCATTGGTAGCGCCCCTTTCCAACTTGGTCTGCTCAAACAAAAGCTGTGGCTGTTTCTGCAACGTTTGTACCGGGGCGAACAACTGACCGACGCGCTTCAGTTCCGCGGCTTCTACTTTACCCATCATGGCAAAGAAGGCATGCAGTCAGATTTACTTGCAGCGACAGTTAACCAGTCTCTCGGCAGCGATGCCTATCTCCGACAAGTTCAGTTACCAGTCACGCAGAGCTTGTTCGCACAAAACCTGATGTCACACGTGATTTTAAATGAGCAGCAACTGGTGGGTGTCAACCGCCGCAAAGAAAACATGCTCTGGCTTAGCCAATCTGCGTATACCGTGTTTTGGCTCGCGCTATTTGGCTTTATTCTGTTGGTGATCAAACTGGATTTTGATTATCAAAGTCAACGGGAAGCGCGGGCAGACAATATGTTGGAGAGCTATAAGGAAGCGATCGCAGCCTCACCTTATAACGTTGAAAACATGGCAGACAATATCCCCAACCTTTACGCGCTACACAGCATTTATGCGCTGTATAAACAGCCTGAGCCATGGTTCAACTTACCGTTTTTACCCAGTGCGACCATCAAACCTGCCGTCGAGCAGGCTTACTTTAATGAGTTACGTCAAGTGTTAATACCATCCATGGAAAACACACTGGAAAAAGACTTGTTTGTCTACGTAAATCTGGAAGATCAATCTCAGACACTGGCCTTGCTGAACAACTACCGGATGCTGTTTGATAAGCAGCGCTCCAATATCGAAGAGCTGAAAACCTATTTTGTCCGGACACTGCAGGATCAGGGCGAAGCCGACAGCATTAATATCGCCCAACTTGACCGCCTGCTTGATGATGTCTTCGCTCAACAGATGGTGCCGGTCAAAGTGAACTACGAGCTGGAAACACTGGCCAAAAAAGTGATCAGTCAGAGCGGCATTGAAAATCTGCTGTATCAACATATTCTCAACGCACATCACGACAAACGCATCGACGTGCGTAAAGAGTTAGGTAGCCGTTTTTCCAGCCTGTTCAACTTTGCACCGGACTATGTAGGCTACATGGTGCCCTACCTGTATACGCCTGCTGGATTTAATGAATTGGACTTGTCGGTAACATCACCAATCATCAAAGATGCGTTGCAGGCATACGAAGGAGTTGCAGGCAATACGCCCAGTGCCGCCGAACTTTATCGCATCAGTCGGGATCTCAAGCTCAAGTATCAAAACGATTACATCAATTACTGGCGCAACTTTACCCGTCAGATAGAGCTGGTGCCGATCACCAACACTGAAGAGCTCAATCGCACACTGACTTTACTGTCCGATGCGTCAGACAACCCACTCAGCAACCTGTACACACTGATCAACAAATACACCTCCGTCGAGCTGAGTGTTCCGGCCCCCAAAGACGGCAAAGACAACGCGCAACCAGATCTGAATATTGATGCGGATAAAAAAGAGTCAGCTCGCCAGATCACGTTGAGTTTTCAGGCTTACCATGATTTGCTGACCACCAACGAACAAAACCAGAAACCACTCGACATGGTGATGGCCGATTTAGCCTCAGCCCAAACCTGGTTGAAACAGTTTTATCAGAGTAAAGAGCCACAAAAGCTGGCGTTCCAAACACTTGCAGCCTCACTGAAAGCCGACAATCCAATCACGACATTAGCCTCTGCGTCACCAAGCTCAGACACTCTGTTGCAAAGCCTGTTGAGCCGGATAACGAAACAGAGCAATGACATGGTGATGTCATTGGCCCATGACTACCTCAATACGACGTGGCGCGAACAAGTGTTTCAGCCTTATCAACAGACACTGGCCGCATTTTATCCCTTTGATACGCAATCCGACAGCGATGCCAGTATCGCTGACGTTAAAGCCTTTTTTATGACCAACGGCACCTTGGACACTTATCACAACGCTATGCTCAAAACCTTCACCGCTTCGACTCCCGATAGCAGCCCATACTTACCGGGTTTACTGCCCGACAGCAGACTGGCACTCGACCCTCAGGTATGGCAAATGCTGAGCAAAGCTAAGGACATTCGCCAGGCGCTGTTCATCAATGACCCCACCAAGGTTTCAGTGCAATTCCAAGTGAAAGCGGTCGCCATGTCATCCGATTTAACCGAGTTCTCTATTTCCTCAGAAAAACCGCTGTTCACCTACCGTCATGGCCCAGCGTTGTGGACTCAGTACAATTGGCTGGGCGATGCCCAGACAGAAGATAAACTGGACGTCGCACTCAAAGCTCAGAGTGCGTACGTGGCGAAAGCGAATTACGCTGGCAACTGGAACTGGTTCCGGCTGATTGAGCCCAGAGTCACCAACACCAGCGCGCAAAACATACAAATTGAGTTCGATTACGGCGACAGCAGCGTGAAACTGGCCATCAAAACGCAAGGTCAAAACAACCCGTTTGTCCCCGGCTTTTTCTCCGCATTTTCGTTGCCCGGTAGTCTATGACGACAGTGAAACCCTGCGCTGCTGAGTGGATAACAAATGAAGGAATTCGTCCTCTGTTGCGCCACCTCGGCTGTACTCTGATTAAACCAATTAACCCACACGTCGCCCATGTCCGCAGAAGTAGCGGGGGCGACGCGATACTCAAAACGGCCCGCTTTACGCATCAACGTCAGGCGCTGATGAATGAGGCGAGGTTTCTAAAAAATAACGCAGCAAACCACTGGCCAGAGTATCTCGAGTACGCTCGTTTTCGAGAAATGGACTACCTTTTGTGCACACGTTTGCCCGGTGTGACGCTCAACCGGTATCAACCCAACCGTTCTGACGACTGGCTGAGTATGCTCGGGGCTTTCGAATCCATCTTGCATCAACTGCATCTGTCCGGATTTATCCATGCCGACATCAAACCCGCTAACCTTCTCTTCGATCCTCATACCCGGCGTGCCAGCCTCATCGATTTCGGTTGTGTCATTGAGGTATCTCACCCAATATCCATGAATTCTGTTCGTGAACTGACGCCGCTTTATGCCAGCGCCGAGCAACTCAGAGGCATGCCACTGACACCGACAAGTGACTGGGTCGCACTCGCATTGACCTTTGCCACCTTGATGCATCAGCATCCCTTCCGCGGCCGCACGATTTATCAAGCGGCGGCTGAGGGATGGAAACCAGATCCCCCTCTTCTCCCAAGCCGCTACCATCAACTCTTAGTCAACCAGTTGAGAAATATCCGGCAAGAAGCTGAACATGGTCGAACAACCTGCCGTGAACAGAATGAACAAAATGCATCAATATGACCAATATTCTTTTTATCTTCGCTTTAGAGACAAAGTGTTAACACGTTCGTAACCTTAATCTATCTTTTTGCACACACTCCTGCGCTCTAAGAGAAATAGATAACTATAAACATCAGATCATGAATTTGATGTGCCTACATAAGGAACGTGAACATGTTTAAATTCTTCAAACCTACTCTGGCCGCTTCGATCATTGCAGCCTCCTTTTCGGTAAACACTTTTGCTGCTGATCTCGAAAAAATCCACTTTCTGATCCCTGGGGGCGCTGGTGGTGGTTGGGATATGACTGCCCGCGGTACTGGTGATGTGTTGGTGAAAGAAGACATCGTTGAAAATGTCTCCTTCCAGAACTTATCTGGCGGCGGCGGCGGTAAAGCCATTGCACACCTAATCGAAACCGCCCAACGTCAGGAAGACACCCTAATGGTGAACTCGACTCCGATCGTCGTACGCTCACTCAGCGGTATTTTCCCACAATCTTTTCGTGATTTAACGCCTGTCGCGGCGACGGTTGCCGATTATGGCGCGATTGTCACAACTCCAGACTCCCCTTACGCGACATGGGAAGATGTTGTCAAAGCATTCAAAGACAACCCTCGTAAAGTGAAGGTTGCCGGTGGCTCAGCCCGAGGCAGCATGGATCATCTGGTTGTTGCGGCTGCGTTCAAAGGCGAAGGTTTTGAGCCGAAAAGCGTGCGTTACATCGCCTACGATGCAGGCGGTAAAGCGATGGCAGCCCTGCTATCTGGCGAGACACAACTGCTCTCTACTGGCCTCGGCGAGGTTTTGGAAATGTCGAAATCCGGTCAGGTGAAAGTGCTGGCGATAACGGCACCAAAACGTATTGAGGCCGCGCCAAACATCCCAACTCTGGCGGAATATGGCAACCCAACCGTGTTTGCAAACTGGCGCGGATTCTTTGCCGCTCCGGGTGCCAGCCAGGAGAAAATTAACGAGTGGAACGCTGCACTGACCAAGATGTACAAAACCGACGAGTGGAAAGTCGTCCGTGACCGCAACGGTTGGATTGACAACTACAAAGCGGATAAAGACTTCTACGCCTTCCTGGAAGATCAGGAGAAACAAATGGGCGACCTGATGCGCGAGCTCGGCTTTATTCAGTAATCCTAAACAGGGCTGAATTGCACCAGCCCTATCCTGTTTTGCCGTACAAGAGACATTACACACTCCTTTGTTTATTGAAGATAGACAAGTAAGCCAATTGACTAGCAGCAATGACTTACCTTGGTTAACCCGTGCCATGAACATCACTGGTTAGCCCTCTTCGTACGGCCTTTTTCTTCCCCTGTAAAATGAACTGGAGTTGGATATGTCGGATCTGCCAACGAACTCTCTCAACCAAAATAAGTTCAGCAAGGAGTATTTGCTGTACCGTGATCGTGTTGGTGCGCTTATCTTCTTGCTGGTATGCCTGTGTTATGGCTATCAGACTTATCAGATTCCCCTCTTTCCGGGCGATGAGTATGAACCCTTCACCGCGCGCACACTGCCTACTATTCTGACATTTGTCGGGATCGGTTTGTCGCTTTTGTTACTCATCACTGGCCAGCCTGACAAACAAAGCGGCGCGGTGCTCGATTTCAACTGGAAACTGCTGATCGCCTTTCTGGTGCTAATGGCAGCGTATGGTGTGGGCCTGACGTACCTCGGATTTGTAATCGCTACCGGACTGTTTCTGATGGCAGGTTTTTACCTGCTCGGCGAACGCAACAAGAAAATACTGTTTGGCGCGTCATTTCCGTTTGTGATTGCGTTCTACCTGTTACTGACTCAGGGGTTAGATATTTATCTGGAGCCCGGCCTGATTTTCACCGCCTGGTAACCTCACTCAAGGATAAAGATTATGTTAGATGGAATTTTGCAAGGTCTTTCGACCGCTGTAATGCCGATGAACATCCTGATGGTGATAGTCGGTTGTTTTGTCGGTACATTTATTGGCATGTTGCCAGGTCTGGGCCCGATTTCAGCGATTGCTCTGATGATACCCGTGACCTACGGACTCGACCCGTCATCCGGCCTGATCCTGATGGCAGGTGTCTACTATGGCGCCGTGTTTGGTGGTTCAACCTCCTCCATTTTGATCAACGCACCGGGTTGCTCTTCGACCGTTGTTACCGCGTTTGATGGTTACCCAATGGCCCAAAAAGGTCAGGCCGGTAAGGCACTCGCGCTGGCGGCTTACTCTTCATTTACCGGCGGTACGCTGTCTGCAATCATGCTGTTGGTCGCCGCTCCGGCGCTGGCAAGTGTATCACTCAGCTTTCAGTCCTCAGACTACTTCGCTCTGATGTTGCTTGGCCTGTCGGCTGTCGCAGCGTTTGCTGGCAAAGGACAAGTGCTCAAAGCGTGGATGATGACCATTCTAGGCCTGATGCTGTCAACCGTTGGTATCGACAAAGGCGTTGGCGTTGAGCGCTTTACCTTCGGCCTCACCGATCTGATGGACGGTTTCAGCTTCCTGTTGCTGGCCATGGCGACCTTCGCTTTGGGCGAGACGCTCATGGGCATCCTGAAACCTTCTGCCGATACCAGTGACGACGAACAAGAGAGAATGCGGAACCTCGGCAGCATGAAAGTCACAAAAGAAGAAGTCAAAGAAGTCGCACCGGTGTCGATTCGCTCTTCCATCTTGGGCTTTTTCACTGGTGTATTGCCGGGCGCAGGTGCCACCATTGCGGCTTTCCTCAGCTACGGTATGGAGCGTAACCTGGCACCAAAAGACAAACGTGAAGAGTTTGGTAAAGGCAGTATTCGCGGCCTGGTGGCTCCGGAATCGGCCAATAACGCTGCGTCCAGTGGTTCTTTTGTCCCATTGCTGACTCTGGGTATTCCGGGTTCAGGCACCACGGCCATCATGTTGGGAGCACTGATTGCTTATGGTATTCAACCAGGCCCCCGCCTGTTTGTAGAGCACCCAGATGTCTTCTGGTCTGTGATTATCTCCATGTACTTTGGCAACATCGTGCTGGTTATCCTCAACTTGCCACTGATTCCGTATATTTCGAAGCTGTTAGCCGTCCCCAGAACAGTGCTGTTACCGATGATCCTGTTCTTCTCCATCACAGGCGTGTATCTGGTGTCTTTCAATACTATGGACGTGTTCGTGATGCTGCTGATTGCCATGGGAGCCATTGCTTTGAGGCTGGCGAACTTCCCGCTCGCACCTTTGCTACTCGGCTTCATTCTCGGCGGCCTGATGGAAGAGAACCTGCGCCGCGCCCTGATGATCAGCGACGGAGAGCTGAGCTTCCTGTGGGAACGCCCTATCACACTGGCGTTTACCGTGCTGGCCGTCTTGGTTTTAAGTAGCCCATTACTGGTAAAACTAATCAGCAAATTAAAGTCAAACCCCACAAAAGTAACTCAATAAACTCAGGCCCTCCGGGGCCTTTTCTCTTTTTCTTTGGTAAATTTTTAGTCTTGTTGTCAGCTCACCTCGCTCAAGGACACTCAAACAAATACGGACGTTGTCACGTGTTTCGATAGAACTTAAAGGAACTGTCTAAATATCTGGACACATTATTTTACCCTTGTTGCCCTTTACCACCATGGAACACTCTGTTTTAGGTGATCAGATATCCTAAGTATCGGTTGTAAAGAACCCTGTAATTTGGGCATGAAGCGGGACAGCTTCTACAAACGTTCATTCCCTGGATCAGCTATATATAAAAAGCCAGATTCAATTCAGGCCTAAGCTACTAAGATGCAATTATGTTTATCAGTACAAAATCCCTAAGTATTGAGAAAAATGTGACATTAATCCCATCATTATTTTTTATGGCAAAATAACTAGCAAATTGCTCTTTTTTACTACCCCACCAAGAAGTGACTTAGAGTTAAAATAACGCCATTGCAGTTTGTAATACGTAGAGTGTAGCAATGACCAAAGATAGAGCAGCTAAACATGATGAAATGGGTTATCCATTTCCCCCACCACATT